>DASUVR010000163.1:0-18080 GCA_036378855.1 Gemmatimonadales bacterium
GGTATGCAGGCGCTGGTGGTCCGCAGGCTCGAGCCGGTTGGCCGGCTTGGACGGATCGATTCCGGCCGCAAACAACGCTTCGTTGGCATAGATGTTCCCTACGCCCGCGAGGTGGCGCTGGTCCATCAGCACCTTCTTCACCGCCTGGCGGCTTCGGCCCAGCGCGCTCCCCAGCTGCTCGACCGAAAACGCCGGGTCCAATGGCTCGGGGCCGAGCGCCTGGTCGTAGAGCTCCCACTGCCGTTGGTTCAGCAGGAGAATGGTGCCCAGACGCCGGACGTCGGTATAGACCAGCTCGCCGCCCCGGTGAAGCTCGGCCCGCAGCACGGCATAGCGGCCCTCGGCCGGCGTCAGGCGTTTCCGATGTACGGTGAGCGAGCCGGTCATTCCGGGCTGGATGACCAGCCGTTCGGAGCCCAGGTCGAACACCGCGTGTTTTGCGCGCCGAGTCACATCGCGAATGGTCTTGCCGGCCAGACGGCGGGTGAGCTGTCTCCTGGTAACTCCCCGGAGCACATCATCGTGACTCAGGCTGGCGCGCACGATCCGCCGCCCAATCACGAGTGGCTGAATATCTCGAACAATAGTTTCGACTTCGGGGAGCTCAGGCATTCCGATGTGGTGCCGCTACGAAGATGAGCCTCGGGCTGAATACGCCAGCTGTCGCGACGCTTCCCGCCAGCCAATGTCCCGCCGGAAAATCTTCCCTTCGAACTGAACCGCCTCCGCGGTGCGGCAGCTCAGCTGTTGCGCTTCGGGAAAGCTACCCGCGATGCCGGTGGCGGTGAGCACCCGTCCACCATTGACCCGGAGGACTCCATCGGCCCCCCGAACAGTTCCACCCTGGAAAATCGTCACGCCTTGGGGGAGATCCTCTGGCAGCTGGATCGGCGCGCCTTTCTCCGGGACGTCAGGATATCCTCTCGATGCGAGAACGGTGGTCACTGCGGCACCTCGGCTGGAATCGACCCGCGTGGGCGCCTCGCCCCGGGCGACGCGAGACAGGCAATCGATCAGGCCTCGAGCTACCAGAGGGAGCACCACCTGAGCCTCCGGATCGCCCAACCGGCAGTTGAACTCCACCACCCAGGGAGTGCCCGCGCCATCGATCATCAGTCCGGCGTAGAGCACCCCGGCAAACGGCGTCCGCACGCGCTGCAGCTGTTCCAGCGTCGGCAGCAGCACATCACGCTTCACCCGCTCCAGTAGCGCCGGCCCGGCCACGGCTACCGGACTGTAGGCGCCCATCCCGCCGGTATTGGGGCCCCGGTCTCCTTCCAGCAGGCGCTTATGGTCCTGCGCGACCGGCAACAGCTCGAGCTCTCGACCATTGGTGATGGCCATGACCGAGATTTCTTCGCCTTCCAGGTAGGCCTCGATCACCACGGTGCTGCCGGCACTGCCGAAGTCGCCCCGCTCCAGCATTGCCCGGACGGCTTGAGCAGCCTCCTTCCGGGTGGTGCAAACAATTGCACCTTTTCCTGCCGCGAGGCCGGAGGCTTTTACCACCAGAGGCTCTGGGTGGGCATCTACGAACGCCAGGGCGGCCTTCAGATCGGCGAACGACCGGCTGGCCGCCGTCCGTACCCCGGCCGATGCCATGACATCTTTGGCGAAGGCCTTGGAGGCTTCGATCTGGGCCGCCGCGGCGTTGGGCCCGAACACCGCGCGGCCCTCGGCTCGGAGCCGGTCGGCCAGACCACAGGCCAACGGAAGCTCGGGCCCTACTACGGTGAGATCGATGCCGTACATGTCCGCGGCGTCGGCCAGACGATCCAGATCGTCAGCCGCGATGTCGAGGTTGTGGGCCAGCTCCGCGGTTCCAGGATTCCCCGGAGCGCAGTACAACTCGGCGCGAGGATCTTCCCGGCGGAGCGCCCAACACAAGGCGTGCTCCCGGCCTCCCCCGCCGACAACCAGCAGTCTCACGGTTTTTGGGCGTTCCGGAATGCCTCGCGCGCGCGGTCGGCGGCGCGCTTGGCAACATCGGCCAGCTGCCCAGCCAGCTCACGGGCTTCGGACGCATAGTAGCTGCCGGCCGCTGCCACATCATCTCGGAGCGGGCGCTCACTCGATTCGCTACCGCGGCGCACGTACTCTCCCCGCACGATTCGGTCGTACTCGCCGGTAGCAACCCAGCGCTGCAGCTCGGCCGCGCGGACGGTATGCATCGGGTGAGTGAGCGCGAGGGTACTGAGAATTTTGTACACCACGTCGAGCCCCTCGCCGGCGGCGGCATACTCATGGGCCTGCTGCATGAAGGCATCCACGTTGAGCTGGCCGGCAAATGCATCGCCCCGGCCGCCGCCAGCCATCTTCATGTCCAGCCGCTGCGCTGCCACAATGTCCTGAGCGCCCAGCAGACCGGCGCGGTCGGCCGAGAGCTCGGACTTTCTCGACCACTCGAGAAAGGCCAGTCGAACCGGCAGCACCACCAGCTCGGCCAGCACCGGCAGGACCCCAAGGCTCACCAGCGCAAGGATGGCCGCGATGGTCCGATACAGGGCGTGGCCGCTCATCACGTGGCCGAGCTCGTGCGACAGCAGGACCCGAAGCTCGTCGTCGTCGAGCAGCTCTACCGCCGCCGAGTGCACCACGATGAAAGGCGAATCGATGCCGTAGGCCCCGGCATTGAAGAAAGGAGTCTGGGTGAGATAGAGCTCCGGGACCGGGGTCCAGTCGAAGGTGGTGGTGACTTCCGTATGCAGATGCCAGAGCTTGGGAAACTGGTGAGGTCCCACCCGCACCGCGTTACCCTGAAATAGCAGGCGAATTCCGCGTTCGCCGCCCAGCAGCGCGATTACCCGCCGAATGATCTCGTCCACTCCCGGTATGGCTCGCAGCGTCTGCAGCGCTGCCCGGTCGGCCGGATGCTCCCAGGTGATTGCCGCGATTTCGGGGAAACGCTGCCGGGGGCGAATGGCGGGAACGCTAGAGTTCATTTCAGGCGCACTTCCTCAAGGCCTGGTCCAGATCTGCCAGAAGATCGTCCACGTCCTCGATGCCACAGCTCAGCCGGACCAGGCTGTCGGTCAGGCCCATCGACTGTCGCATGGCCGGCGGCACCGAAGCGTGCGTCATCGTGGCGGGATGGCCTACCAGACTCTCGACCCCTCCGAGCGACTCGGCCAGCACGAAGATCCGGGTGCTTTCCACGAAACGCCGCGCCCGGGCGGGATCGCCCAGATCGAGCGACACCATCCCGCCGAAGCCGTTCATTTGCCGGCAGGCGATCTCGTGTTGCGGATGCGAGGGCAGGCCCGGGTAGTAGACCTTGCTGACCATGGTCTGCCGGGTCAGCCACTCCGCGACTCGGCGTCCATTGGCATCGTGCTGACGCATTCGGAGCGGGAGGGTCTTTATGCCCCGAAGGGCCAGCCAGCAGTCCATGGGTCCCGGAACGGCCCCAGCCGCGTTCTGGATGAACCCCAGCCGCTCGGCCAAGTCGTCCCTCGAGGTGAGCAGCAGTCCTCCCACCATGTCGCTGTGACCGTTCAGGTATTTCGTAGTCGAATGCAGGACAATATCGGCGCCGTGCTCCAGAGGCCGCTGGAAGTATGGTGTGGCGAACGTGTTGTCGACCACGTAGAGGTAGCCATGGGCCTGGGTTAGATCTCCCACCGCGGCCAGATCGGTGAGGTTCATCATCGGATTGGTTGGAGTCTCGCAGTACACCATCCGCGTTGCCGGGGTGAGGGCACGCTCGATGTTGCCGACGTCGCGCATGTCTACGAAGCTCACCCGCAAGCCCAGGTTCCCGTAGATCCGCTCCATGAGCCGATGACTGCCGCCATATACGTTCTCGCCGCAGATGAGGTGATCGCCGGTCTTGAAAAGCTTGAGCACGGCATCGAGCGCGGCCAACCCCGAGCCAAAGGCAAAGCCGTAGGTGGCGCCTTCAAGACTGGCTACGTTGCGCTCCAGGGCCTCACGGGTCGGGTTCTGGGTACGGGCGTACTCGTATCCCCGGTTTTTGCCCAGCCCTTCCTGCACGTAGGTCGAAGTCTGGTAGATGGGGGTCATGACCGCACCGGCCAGAGGCTCGATGATCTGTCCGGCATGGACGGATCTTGTGGCAAAGCCGTGCTCGTGGTCGTGCTCGAGGATGCGGGTCATGGGCTCCTGCGAGGGAGGGGTCAATGTGAAGCGTAATAGCAGGCAAGACTATTGGCTATTAGCTGTTGGCCCCGTTTACTTTCGCTCCGTGACTGCCACGATCTCCGATGGCGCCAGTCCGCGCTGCCTCATTGTGGACGACGACGCTCAAGTGCGGCAGGTGCTGTCGCGTGTCATTGCCACGCAGGGGTTGTCCCCCGTCGAGGCCTCCTCCGGTGCTGATGCGCTCGCGGTACTGAAGCGGCTGGGCGAAATCCCGGTCTGCATCTCCGACATCTACATGCCGGAAATGGATGGGGTCACCTTTCTGCGTGAGGCGCTTCAGCGCTACCCGGACATGGCGGTGGTAATGCTGACCGGAATGGCCGAGGTCAACACCGCCGTTGAGTGCCTCAAGCTGGGCGCTCTGGATTACATCTCGAAGCCGGTGATCATCGAGGAAGTCCGGGCCCGGCTGCACAAAGCGCTGGAGAAGCGCCGGTTGGTTCTGGAGAACCGCTATTACCAGCAGATGCTGGAGATGCGGGTGCAGGAGCTCGACCGAAAGAACCGCTCCTCCCTGATAAACGGGGTCCAGACGCTGGTGCAGGCGCTGGAGGCCAAGGACGCCTACACCAGCGGGCACTCCAGCCGGGTGAGCCGCTATGCCACCCGTATCGCGGCTCAGCTGGGGTTTGCGGATGATGCGGTGGAGCACATCCGGCTGGGGGGTGAGCTGCACGACATCGGAAAAATCGGCACCCGTGAGTTCATTCTGAACAAACCGGGACCCCTTACCCCCGAAGAGTTCCAGCACATCATGGAGCACTCGGCTCTGGGAGAGAAAATTCTCGCCCCGTTTCTGTCCCAGTCACCCAGTGTGCTTCGGATCGTCCGCTCGCATCACGAGCGGATCGACGGGAGCGGTTTTCCGGACGCATTGCGGGGCGAGCAGATCCCGCTGGAAGCCCGCATCGTCGCGGTGGTGGATGCGTTCGATGCCATGACCACGAACCGGGCCTATCGTCCTCAGCTTCCTGTGCCTCGGGCAATCGACGAGCTTCGCCGATGTGCCGGCGTCCACTTCGATGCTCGAGTGGTCGAGGCGTTTCTCAGCGCCTTCGGCGGCGGCTCGCAGCTCCCGATCACCTGAACCTCCCGTAATGTCCGACACCCTGATGATCAGCGTCTCCGGTATTCGGGGACACGTGGGAACCGATCTCACGCCGGAGGTAGTGGCGCGCTACGCGGCGGCGCTCGGTTCCTGGGCCCGAGGCAACATCGGACAGGGGGAGAGCCGGGGCGCCTCCGACCGCCCGACCCTCCGACCCTCTGTCGTCCTCGGCAGGGACGCCCGTACCAGCGGAGCCATGTTTACTCGTGCTGCTGCAGCCGGGCTCATGTCCGTGGGGGTGGAAGTGATCGACCTGGGGATTGTGCCGACTCCAACTGTACAGCTCGCAGTGGAGCATCATCACGCGGCGGCTGGTCTGATCCTCACCGCCAGTCATAATCCAATAGAGTGGAATGCATTGAAGTTCGTCGGCCCGGATGGGATCTTTCTGGATGCCCGAGCCGGCAGCGCAGTCCGCGCTTTGGCAGAGCAGGGACCACGCCGAGCCGGTTGGAGTGACCTCGGCAGCGCCCGCGAGGATCCAGGGGCCATCGAACGGCACTTGGATGCCATCCTCGCGTTGCCGATGCTGGATCTGGCGGCCATCAGGGCCCGCCGCTTCCTGGTCGCGCTCGACTGCGTGCGCGGTGCCGGCGCTGGAGCTATCCTCCCACTGCTGGAGCGGCTTTCCTGCCGGGTCCATGGGATCAATCTGGAAATGGACGGCCGGTTTCCTCGCGCGCCGGAGCCCATCCCCGAGAACCTGGGGGAGCTGAGCGCGCTGGTCAAAACTACAGGGGCAGATATAGGCCTGGCAGTCGACCCCGACGTGGACCGGCTTGCGTTGGTAGATGAGACCGGTACGCCAATCGGGGAGGACTATACGCTGGCCTTCGCGGTCAAAGCCGTGTTGGATCGACGCCGCACTGACGGCACCACCCCCACGGTGGTGGTGAATCTCTCGACCAGCCTGGTGGTGGAGGATGCCGCCCGGGCCGGTGGCGCTCGGCTGGTTCGGGCCCCTGTGGGCGAGGCGAACGTGGCTCGTACCATTCGAGATGAGCGTGCACTCATCGGCGGCGAAGGCAACGGCGGCGTCATGCTGCCGCAGCTGCACATCGGACGGGATGCACCCCTAGGGGTGGCCTTGATTTTGCATCTTCTTGCCCAGACTGGGGTAACGCCGTCCCGACTCGTGGCCGAGTCGCCCCGGTACACCATCGTCAAGGCAAAGGCGCCCCGCGGTTCGGATCTGCCTCCTCTCTATCAGCGGCTGCGACAGCGATTTTCCGATGCAGCCGCCGACGAGCGCGATGGACTTCGGTTGGCCTGGCCCGACCGTTGGCTGCACGTCCGACCCTCGGGCACCGAGCCAATCGTGCGGTTGATCGCTGAAGCACCGAGTAGAGCCGAGGCCGAAGCCCTCGTGGCGGCAGGCCGAGAACTCCTGGACTGAGGTTCACCATCATGTGCGGCATTGTCGGATATATCGGACCGCGTCAGGCAGCTGGGCTGCTGCTGGAAGGCCTGCGGCGCCTGGAGTATCGCGGCTACGATTCGGCCGGGATCGCGGTGGTGAATGGTCATGGCTTGAAGATCATGAAGGCCGCGGGGAAGCTCTCGGTTCTGGAAGGCGAGCTGAACCAGGATTTGCCGCAGGGAACGATCGGAATCGGGCACACCCGTTGGGCCACTCACGGCGCTCCTACCACCACCAACGCCCATCCTCATACCGACCAATCAGGGCGGATCGCTGTCATCCATAACGGCATCATCGAGAACTCGGGCGCCATCCGTAAGGCGCTGGAGCAGCGCGGTCATACCTTCAAGTCGGACACCGATACAGAGGTGCTGGCTCACCTGGTGGGCGAGTTCTACCATGGGAATCTCGAGGATGCCGTCGCCAGCGCGTTGCGGGACGTCGAGGGAGCCTACGGTCTGGCCTTCATCTCATCGGACGAGCCCGGGGTCATCGTGGCGGCCAGAAACGGTTCTCCGCTGCTGGTAGGCGTCGGTGAAAACGAATTCTTCGTGGCATCGGACGCGTCGCCCCTGCTGCAGCACACCCGCGCGGTGGTCTACCTGGACGACGGCGAGATGGTGGTGCTTACCCGCGACGGCTACCGGGTGCGTAACCTGGAGACGGCGCGAATCAGCAAGCCGGTGAATCAAATCGACTGGGACCTCGCAACGGTGGAGCGGGGTGGTTATCCCCATTTCATGCTCAAGGAGATCTGCGAGCAGCCCGAGAGCATCTGCAATACGCTTCGGGGCCACCTGCTGGAAGACGAGGGCACCGCCCGCGTCAGCGGCCTCAACCTGACGGATGAGGAGCTCAAGCAGTTCGAGCGCGTCATCATCACGGCCTGCGGCACCTCCTGGCACTCCGGGATCATCGGGGAGTACATGCTGGAGGAGATGGCGCGGCTCCCGGTGGAAGTCGAATACGCCTCCGAATTTCGGTACCGCAATCCGGTAGTTGACCCGAAGACCCTGGTCATCGGGATTTCCCAGTCCGGTGAGACCGCCGACACGCTGGCCGCTATTCGGGAAGCCAAGCGGCGGGGGGGACGTACCATCGGGCTAGTCAACGTGGTGGGCTCGACCATCGCGCGAGAAGTGGATGGCGGCATTTACCTCCACGCCGGGCCTGAGATCGGCGTGGCCAGCACCAAGGCGTTCACCAGCCAGGTTGCTGCGCTCTCCCTGATCACGCTTCGCATCGCCCGGCTCAGGAATCTCAGCATTCTGCAGGGCCGCCAGTTCATTCACGCCCTGCAGCAGCTGCCCGAGCAGGTCTCCCAGATTCTGGAACGGACCAGCGAGATCGAGGCGCTGGCCGACCGCTTCCTCAAGACCACCAAGAATGCCCTGTATCTCGGCCGTGGAGTCAATTTCCCGGTGGCCCTGGAAGGCGCCTTGAAGCTGAAGGAGATCTCCTACATTCACGCCGAGGGCTACCCCGCGGCTGAGATGAAGCACGGGCCCATCGCACTCATTGACGAGAACATGCCGGTGGTGTTCATCGCCCCGCGCGACGCGGTGCATTCCAAGATCGTGTCCAACATCGAAGAGGTGAAGGCGCGGGGCGGCAAGGTGATCGCGCTGATCAACGGGGGAGATGCCGAGATCGAGCGCCTGGCCGACGCCACGTTCACCATTCCTGAAACGCTGGACCTGCTCACACCCATCCTGACCAGCATTCCACTCCAACTGCTCTCCTACTACGTGGCGGTCAGCCGAGGCTGCAACGTGGATCAGCCCAGAAACCTGGCCAAGTCCGTCACGGTCGAATAATCCGGATGGCTCCGATCGGTGCAGGGGTTCCGCAAGATTAGCCTCTTGACAATAGTCCTCACAACACATAATCTCTGGCCCATGCCCAAGACGATTGAGCAGGAGCTCAAGCAGACCAGGCCCATCGGTTCGCCCCACGAACAGGCGGTGCTCGGGCTGATGCGAACCAGCCGGGCCATCGAGGAAAGCTGGCAGACCTACCTCAAGCGGATGGAAGGCATCTCGATCAGCCAGTACAACATCCTCCGGATTCTGCGGGGAGCGCGCCCCAAAGCCATCAAGAGCAGCGACATCGCAGACCGGATGATCTACCGGGATCCCGACGTAACCCGCTTGGTCGACCGGCTGAGTAAGCAGGGGTTGGTGAGCCGGGAACAGGACCCGGAGGATCGCCGGGTCGTTCTGGTCCGGATCACGGATGCCGGCCTGGCCTTGTTGGCCCGGCTGGACGACCCAGCCGACCGCTACATTAAGGCCGTGATGGCCGGATTGAGCCCCGATCGTTTGCGGCAGCTCTGTAGTCTACTGGACGAGGTACGGGCGGGTATCAAGGCATTCCCCTGATTTTTTTGCGACAATAGCCGTTACAACGACTAACCTTGCAAGGAGGTAGTATGCCGGTTCTCGCGCCGAGCCGTCAAACCGTGGCTTCCCTGCTTGTCGCCATGGGTCTGGTTGCGCTGCTGGCCTCCTGGGCTCCCGAAGGACCGCGGACCTACACCGGCAGCACCGCAGTCATCGGCAAAGGCCAGATTCAGAGCTATGTCGTACTGACTCCCAGCGGCGTTCCCGCGGCTGTAGGCGTCAACCTGACCGAAGGAGCGCTGGAGCAGCTGCCGGTCCACAAGAACCGGCGCAGCCGTTGCTTCGACCTGAACGGTGACGCCACCATCGCCGCTTCCGAGTGCGTGGGCGACGAGGAGCGCATCCTCCAGCTCCCGGACGACATCGTTGCCCGGGCGCAGCTTCCCTTCAGATGGATCAGCGTCAACTGGAACGCTGAGGGACACCATCCCCCTCCGCCGAAGCCGGGAGAGGCTCCGGCTCCCCCGATTTACGCGCGGCCGCACTTCGACTTTCATTTCTTTGCCTGGGATCGCGAGCGGATCGAAGCGATAGCCCCGGGACCCTGTGGGGAGTTCGTGGATTGTGGCGATTTCGAGCGCGGCAGGAAACCGATTCCTCCTCGCTTCGTCCCCGAGGGACATGTCGATCTGGGTATCGTGGTTCCGAGGATGGGAAATCACCTGCTCGACTCGCGCTCGCCTGAGCTGGTCGATCCAGCCACTCCATTCACCCGGACCTTCATTTACGGCGCGTTCGACGGCGAGCTGATCTTCTGGGAGCCGATGATCACCTTCGACTTTCTCGGTCGCACCAGCGACGCCTGCTTCGAAATCCGGCAGCCCGCCGCCTAGCGAAAAGCGGGCTACTATCCCACCCGCTACTGCATCCGAACCCACGCGGGAACGAAACAGCACACGGTTTCTCTGGAGGGCTTTGTCTACGCTCGAGCCGGCTGAGATGAATGTTCGAAGCCCCGGCTGTTCGGGGGCTTCGTATGTCACTCGGGCGTGGAGTTCCGCTCGATTATGATATAGGCGACATCATCCTGGGCCACCGCCCGCAGCCATGCGGTGAGGTCAGGAAGATCTGCCGGTGGGTAGATGCCTCGCGCGCCTTCCAGCTGACGGACAATGTGCAAGGTGGCGCCCTCCTGATCGTACCGCGCCGCATAGGTTCCCCATTTGCTCTTTGCCTCGACATCATGGGGTAGCTGCGCTCGCCAACCCGGTGGCAGGGTGAGCTTGATGTCGGTGAAGGTGGCCACCGGGCCAATAATCTTTGCGGCATCAATGGGGAAACGTCTCCGGCCGGTCGACTCGAGAGCGGTGGCGGCGTCGGCCATGCCTCGCATGCTGGTCAACGGGAGGCTCAGAATCAGGGTCTGGTTATTCCCGATCGTGCGGGCGGCCAGGCCCCGGACGATACGGAGCGCAACCCGCGGATCAGCCGCCAGGTCTCGTCCCTCGAACACCACAAGGCTGTCAGCGTCGGCGCCGGGGTAGAGCTTGGTCGCTATAGCGCGAGCAAACTCTGCCCGATGGCCCGAGTCCGCCGGAGCCAGGAACAGGCTCCTCAGACTGTATTGGCGGCTGCCCAAGCCTCGTTCCTCGTACCTCGCGGTGATGTAGCCCTCGGCCGACAGCGACCCCGCAATCCTGGTCTCGTTCAAGTTGGCGCTGGGCGCAGTCTCCGGTAATGTGACCTGCTCGGAGGTTCCGTCAGGATAGACAATCAACCCGAATTGGCCCTGATCCGATTCGGGGAGCTCACCGTAAGGGGCCAGCTCGGCGGTGAGATCGATGTATACCCGTCCCTCTGATCGCTCGACCATGGCAATGGCATGATCGAACTGGCTAAGAGATGGCAGGGCGCGATCAACCGAGCCGCCGCTGTTGAGCAGAACCGGATAGGCCCGAAAACCCAGCGCCCGCGCTGCAGCGACGAACAGAGTCGTCTTGTCCTTGCAGTCACCGTACCCGGTGGCTAGGACCTCGGACGGCATCCGTGGCTGATAGCCACCAAGACCCAGGGCTATGGAGACATACCTGATGTCCTGCGCGACCCAGCGTTGCAGGGTGCGCAGCGTATCGTCCGGGGTCGGAGCTCCTTTGAGCAGACCGCGAAGCTTTTCCCGGATACTGTGGTCGATGGAATACCGGTCACGCGATAGCCCGGAGTACCAGCTGCCGATGGTTTCCCAGGAAATAGGGCCCGAAAGAGCAATCGACATGTATACGTCATTCGAGTCGGCCATGAACTCTTCGGGCGTAACCGGTCGGATGTCGTGGGCGGTCCAGAGGTAGGTATGCCGGCCACGGGCTACGGTCTCATGGGACCGGAACGGAAGATTGCGCTCGACCAGATGAAGCCGCACCGATGCGGGGATCTCGACGATGAACCTCGACCGGCGGGTGAACGCGTCGGTATGAACGCTCCAGCTGGCGAAGAAGTCTCCTGGGAGGAAGGGTTTGATCTCCTCGATCGTGTAGCTCCAGTCTACGATGGTTCCGGGAGCCACCCCGCTCAGCGAGTACCGGCGAACCTTGGTGTCGGTGTATACCGGATCAGTCAGACTCGCGGGAATATCGGAGTCTTGAGCCTGGCTCGGCGCTTCACTCACCACGGTTCCGTCGGGACGGACCACCCGAATCCAGTTGACCGTGAGGCGCTGGTGCCCCGGGGCGTAGGAGAACTCGTGTTCGGCGTAGTCCTCCACCGCGTCGGACGTGAGGATCTGGCTTACTTCCCGGTAGGTCTCAGTTCCGGTTCCGTCGGCCTCATACCGGATAACACCGTCGTCCAGGAGTAGCACGGCGCTTTCACCCGGATGATTTCGGGGATCGACCGCGAGCCGATAGAGGGTGTCATTCCGGATGGAAGGGTCGCCCGAAGGCGTGATCGTGGGTGCCTGGGCGCTGGCCGGCGCAGACGCCAGCCATAAGGCGCAGACGAGAAGCAACCAGCGCGGACACATGCAGGGCCTCTGGGGGGAAGGGCTGATAGGACATACCCAGAGGGAGCAAGAGGAAGGCCACCGGCCGAGTCGTCTGATGGAAGTGGGAGCGGACTATTCTGTAGAGCGCCCCCGCCCGTTGTGGTGTCCGGCCGCAGCATCCGAGCAACAGATCGGCCGGGTGCGCTCAGTCGTCCATGCTCCAGGTGGCTCCCACCTGGGTTCCCACCACCCGCCAACGTTCCGATCCGGCCGCAGCCAGTAAGCGCTCGATTGGCTCCGACAGGGGCTCCCGACTCAAGCGGAACGTCGAGTGATGAACCGGCAGAACGTAGGTGGCCCCCAGCCGGCGGAAGATGGTCCAGGCCTGCTCCGGCGACGCGTGATTGTGGATCCAGGGGTCGTAGGCGCCGATGGGAAGGATGGCCAGATCGATCGTGGTCCGGTGCCCCAGTGGGGTGAGCACATCGGTGTATGCGGTGTCACCGGCAAAGAGTACCGTGAGACCATCCTTCTGGATCAGGTATCCTCCATAGCCCCGGTGCTTGTCGGTGATCATGCGAGCGCCCCAATGGCGCGCCGGGGTGGATTCGATTCGTACTCCTGCGAGCTCTGTTGACTCCCCCCACGCAAGCTCCTGCACGGTGCGGAACCTCCGAACCAGATCTCGATTGCCCTGCTGCACCACGACCGGGACATCACGCCGCAGGTGCCGGAGCGTCCCGATATCGGTGTGATCCATATGGGCGTGGGACAGAAGGATCGTGTCCAGCCGGGGCAGCTCCCGGGGCCGAAGCGCGGGCTGCACCAGACGCCGGGGGCCCAGTTTCGCCAGACCACGACCGATGCCGATACGCCGTTCCAGCGCCGGGTCGGTAAGCAGGAACGAGCCACCGATGTTCAGAAGGACAGTGGCATGTCCCAACCAGGCAACCGTCAGTTTGTTGCCCGGCCAGGCGAGTGGTTGGGGCCGCTGGGGCGCGGGAGCGATGTCGATGGAAGTCATTCCGGAGTCTAACCGCCTGCTGCGCGACAACGCGACTCTGCCGAGACTCTAGACTGGTGAGCCCATCCGGATATGATCCCCGGCTATGCGAGTAGTCCTCCAACGGGTTTCCCAGGCAACGGTCCGGATCCACGGTCGAGTGGCCGGCTCGATCGGACGAGGCTTTTGTCTGCTGGTCGGGTTCACCCATGGCGACACGCCGGCGCAGGTAGATTGGATGGCCGAGAAGATCTCCAGCCTCAGACTGTTCAGCGACAGCCAGGGCAAGATGAACCTTGGGCTGGAGGAAACGGGCGGAGCGGTGCTGGTGGTATCCCAGTTCACCCTCTATGGGGACGCGGTGAAAGGGCGGCGCCCTTCGTTCATTGACGCTGCTCGCCCTGAGGTCGCGGTACCGCTCTACCAACGGTTTCTCGATGTGCTGCGGGGAAGAGGACTGGCAGTAGCCGCTGGAGAGTTTGGAGCTGACATGCAGGTAGAGATCCACAACGACGGCCCGGTCACCCTCATACTGGATCGCCATCCATGACAGTTGCCGAATTGACCCTGGCCAGCTCTTCTCCCCGCCGGCGCCAGCTGCTGGAAATGCTCGGCATCCCGGTCCGGGTGGTTCCTCCGAACATTCCGGAAGTGCGCCGGGAATTCGAGACCCCGGTGGACTACGTGGAGCGTCTGGCCCGGGAAAAGGCCCTCAGCGTGCCGGGTGAGCTGGTGCTCGGTGCCGATACCACCGTGGTGGTCCGGGATGCCGTGCTGGAGAAGCCCTCAGACCGGGCGGAAGCTCTCCGGATGTTGCAGCAGCTGCAGGGCCGCACCCACCAGGTGGTGACGTCGGTCGCTCTGGTGGCCGATGAAGCGGTGCACCAGGCCACCGACGTCACCAACGTCACCTTCCGGCGAGTGGACGACGAGTTTCTCGGCGCCTATGTGGCTACCGGCGAGCCGATGGACAAGGCCGGAGCGTACGGGATTCAAGGCTACGGTGCGGCGCTGGTGGAACGGATCGAGGGAGACTTTTTCAGCGTGATGGGACTGCCGGTGCGCCTGGTGTTGAATCTGATGCGGGAGGCGGGCCGAGAGTACCGGTTTGGGAAGTAGTCACGAGTCACGAGTCACGAGTCACGTGTCACAAGTCCCGAGTCGCAAGGCGTGAGTCGAAGCTATGTCCGACCGGATTTGAAATCGCGCAGAGTAATGGTTGGGTCCGACTCGCGACTCGTGACTCGTGACTCGTGACTGGTGACGCCCTTCACCCGATACACCTGTACTGACCTGGTTCGCCCGCGCAGAGCCATGGCAGGCAGATACTCGTAGTCAGCCTGATCTTTCACCACCTGACACAACGCCTCGCTGACCAGGATTTCACCCGCGGCAGCCTCGGAGCAGAGCCGGTTTGCGACGTTTACCGCGTCTCCGATCACGGTGTATTCCAGCCGGCGGTGGCTGCCGATGTTGCCGGCAAACACATCCCCGTAGTTGATCCCGATCCCGACACCGATCTCGGGCCGGTCTTCGGACACCCAGCGCTGATTCAGCCGCGCAACGCCCCGCTGCATGGCAACTGCCGCGCGAAGCGCACGGTCGGGGTCATCGGCGTGGGCGATCGGGGTGCCCCAGAGGGCCATGATCGCGTCGCCCACGAACTTGTCCAGTGTTCCCCCGTGCTCGAAGATGATCTCCACCATCTCACTGAAGTACTCGGTCAGTAGCCGGGCTATGGCGTCCGGGCCCATGGACTCTGCCATGGCGGTAAACCCGCGGATGTCGCTGAAGAGAATGGTGATGGGCCGGCGCTCCCCACCCAGGGGGACGACGGCGTCCTGCTGCGCGATCTCGGCGGCGATATTGGGCGCGAAGTAGCGCTCGAAGTTCGAGCGGACCAGCGCTTCGCGTCGAATCTGCTCGGCGTAGCGGCTGTTGCGAATGCCGATGGCGACCAGGCCGCTGAAGGCCACCAGAAACTGAAGATCTTCGTCGCTGAAGGAGTTTGCCGCGGTGACGCTGTCGACGTACAGCAGTCCAAGGACCCGGTCACCGGACGCCATCAGGGGCGAGCACATCGCGCTCCGTACACTCTGAGTGACGATCGAATGTCCCTTGAATCGGCTGTCGGTCCGGGTGTTGTCCGACACCACCGCCACTCGCTCCTGGATCGCCTTGTCTACGATCGATCGGGGAACCTGCTGAAACGCGGCATCACCCAGGCGGCTTCGGGAGATCGAAGGCACCACCTCACCGGTGGTCTCGTTCCGAAGGAGGATGGATACCCGGTCGACATCCATGACCTCGAACATCATATCCACGACGTTGGCCAGGAGGCGGTCCAGGTCGAACTCACCCGAGAGCTTCTGCGAAATATCCAGCAACAGGGAAAGCTTCTTCGCCTGTCGTTCCTCGGCGTTGTCGGCCGCCACCTTGAGCTGGCCGAGGCCGGAGCTTCGGTTGCGGCTGGTGATCCCGGTCGGTCCCCCGCTGCCGACTATCAGTTGGCGGATAATGTTGTCACTGGCCGGGGTCGATGGCTGAATGGGCAGCGGCTTCGGCGTCGGCCCCGGCCCCGAGACCCTTTGCTCCTTGAGCTGAAAGAGCACCTTACCGAAGGTGATCGAGTCGTTGGGATTGAGCCGCCCGGTGGTGATCCGGCTGCCGTTGATACAGGTCCCATTCGAGCTGCCCAGGTCCCTGACCTGGACCCCATCCGTTCCCACAATCAGCTCGGCGTGGCGCCGGGAGATCGTCGGATCGTAGATGGCGATATCGCTGGTTACCCCCCGTCCAACGACCAGGGTACGGCCCGGCGGGAGCTCGAAGCTCTGTTCTCCGGAGAAACTGACGAGGCGATAGGGCATGTTCGGTATTATGCGGGGCAGGGGGGCCGCTGGGCAGGGGGGCGGGCCGACTGTTACTGCCCCGCTGCCCCGCTGCCTTGCTGCCCGCCCGCGAGCGCAACCGCCAGCAGCACTGCCCGGGCCTTTGCCTCGGTCTCCCGCCACTCGGCGGCGGGATCGGAGTCGGCAACGATCCCGGCGCCAGCCTGAATCCAGGCGGTCTTCCCCTTGATGACGCAGGTGCGGATCGCGATCGCGGTATCCAGGGTTCGGGCCCCCCAGCTCACGTAACCCACGGCGCCGGCGTAGGGGCCGCGGCGGACCGGCTCCAGCTCATCGATGATCTCCATCGCCCGGACCTTGGGTGCGCCGGAGACGGTACCGGCCGGAAAGCAGGCCGCCAGCGCCGCAATAGCGTCGAGCTCCGGACGGAGACGTCCTCGCACCTCACTGACCAGATGCATCACGTGAGAGTACCGCTCGATGGCCATGAACGCCGTCAGGCGCACCGTGCCGAACTCCGCCACCCGCCCCACGTCGTTACGGCCCAGGTCCACCAGCATCAGGTGCTCTGCTCGTTCCTTGGGATCGGCCAGCAGCTCATCGGCGAGGGTAGCGTCCTGCTCGGGCGATGAACCGCGCGGCCGCGTTCCCGCAATCGGCCGAAGGGTTACCTCGCCGTCTTCCACCCGGACCAGAATCTCCGGGGAGCTTCCGATCAGATAGACATCGTCGCAATGGAGATAGTAGAGGTAGGGGGCGGGGTTCAGGGCGCGAAGGTAGCGATAGGTAAGAAAGGGGTCCGGGGCCGGCAGATCTACCCGGCGGGACAATACGGTTTGAAACGTATCGCCCGCGGCGATGTAATCCTTGATTCGCTGGACGTCGTTCTGGAACTGCTGCTGGGGATAGGGTCCAGCGGTAGAGGGCAGCGCTGGAGACTCGAGAGGCAGAACCGGAATTGGACCGCCGGTTCTGAGCCGATCGAGCCAGGAGTCAATTCGGGAGATCGCGCCGGCATAGAGCTGCCGGAGCTTCGCTGAAGATGCGTTCCGAGGAACGTCGACCGTCGCCACAACCGTGGCGCGGTTGAACAGATTGTCGAGCACCAACAGCGTGTCCACCACCATCAGAATGGCGTCGGGCAGGTCGCGGTCGTCCGGCGGGGGAGCCGGCAGCGACTCTATGCTACGAACGATGTCGTACCCGATATACCCTACCGCTCCGCCGGTGAAGCGGGGCAAGCCAGGCACCTCGACCGGTGGGTGCCGGCGCATGGTCTGGGCCAGGTGGTCCAGCGGAGCCACGTCGGCATCTTGCAGCGTCCATCCGGTGCTCGCGGTCCATCGGGAGCACCCCCGTCCCTGATACCGAAACACTTCGGTTGGATCGGTGGCAAGGAAAGTGTACCGGGCCCAGCGCTCGCCTCCCTCCAGCGATTCGAGCAGAAACCCGTATTGCCCCTGGTGAAGCTTGGCGAACGCGGTGACCGGGGTGTCTCCATCCAGCAGGACTTCATGGGTGACAGGAACCATCCCCCCCTCGCGAGCGCGTTCCGCGAAGGCGTCGTAGCTGGTCCTCACTGGGGTGCGGCCACGAGGTAGCGGCCCGCGGTAGCAATCGGCGCGGTGAGGTGATCCAGATCGGCCCGAACGGTGGGTAGCAGCTCGATCTGATCGCCGCTGGAGAGAACGTGTCCCACCGCCAGCGCTTGCTCGTATGCTCCGTCCGAGCGATACACTTGCCGGGCCCGCTCCGGCGCGGAGAAGTACCGGGCGTACTCGAAGGTGAGCCTGGCTCCACCGCGAATGGGCTTGCTCATGAGAATGTCCACTCCGTAGATGCCCGGCTGAGGCTTCACCTCCACCGTGACGTCCTGACCACTGTCGGGAAAGGCCCCTGCCGTGAACGACAATCGGGCGTACACGATGTTTTCCGGCGGGCCGTGCCGAAGCACGATGGTTCGAGGGGTACCTGCGGGGAAGCTCACCGAGGTATCGGCAGGCCCGGGCCCCGAGGTCCGCAGCACGATGGCGCGATTCAACGGGACTACCCGTGCGGCCGTCGGTACCGTGGGAGGGGCGACCGCCACGGGTCTTTTGCTGCCGCACCCCCCCATTGCGAGTAGCAGCAACCCGGTTGCCGGGGCTCTCAGGCCCCGGGATATTGCGCGCATCGACGGCGTGAGAGGCAAGAGTTGAGAGATAAGAAGGCCATGTC
>DASUVR010000164.1:0-6275 GCA_036378855.1 Gemmatimonadales bacterium
GGACAGTGGGCTCCGTGGCTCCCGGCGTTGCCGCTCGATGGGCGGAAACGATCTTCTGCCGGCCACCGCGGAACACTCCGCGTCCCGCCGAAGAGGCATTCCTCGCCACCGGCACGCGGCTCCAGATACCCAGCGACGGGCAGCAGCTCGCGGTCTGGACCTGGGGCGAGGGGCCGGTGGTGATTCTGGTGCACGGCTGGGGAGCGCGAGCCGGCCGATTCAGCGAAATGGCTACCGCGCTCCTCTCCCGGGGGTTCCGGGTTGTGCTGTTCGACGCTCCGGCGCACGGCGCCTCGGAGGGACAGCAGGCCTCACTGCCCCAGTTTGCTCGCGCCATCCGCGATGTGGCGGGAGCCTTCGATCCGGCCCATGGCCTGGTGGGGCACTCCCTGGGCGGAGCCGCGGTTTCCCTGGCGATGAGGGACGGCCTCACGCCGGCCCGCGCAGTGCTTCTCGCGCCACCATCCGACGTGTACCTCTTCTCTCACGCTTTCGCCGAACATCTCCGGATCCCGCACCGGGCGAGAAACCTGATGCGGCAGAATCTGGAGACCCGGCTCCAGATCAGCTGGGACCAGCTCCACATACCCACGCTCGCGCGCGGCATGTCGGCGCCGGCGCTCATCATCCATGACCAGTACGACCGGGAGGTGCCCTATGACCATGGCTCCGCCATCGCGGAAGCGTGGCCTGGAGCGGAGCTGGTCACGACCAGCGGTCTGGGTCATCGGGCGATTCTGCGGGACCGAGAGGTCGTGCGCAGGACGGTGGAGTTCCTGGCGACCGGAATCGGAGCATGATCGTCATGGATCGAGAGAACCTCTGGGCCCGGGGATGGTCCCACGTGCTCTCCACCACCAATGATCTCGAGGAGCTACGGGAGTTTGCCGTGCGGGTCGGTGCTCCGCCGTCGGCGCTCCATCTGGGGAACCCCCGGTGGCCCCACCTGGACTTGAAGCTGCTCCCCCGGCAGCGGGCCCTGGCTCTTCCTGAGGTCAGGGTCTTCGAGCGAACCTCGGAGATGCTGCGCTTTCTGAAACGGGAACTGTGACGCAGATTACACTTCGGGGTTAAAGAATGCTGCATTCTGTGCCTCCAGCCTACCGCAAACTGGACACGTTATGACGCAGCTCTCGCGACGTGAATTTCTCCAGCAATCGTCCGCAGGCATCGGAGCCGGCACCGCCCTGGGCTCCCTCATAGGACTGGGCGCGAGTCTGGCTCCGGCCACCGCCCGAGCCCAGGCGCTCCGGATCCGGGAAGCCCGGGCCACTCCCAGTGTATGTCCGTATTGCTCGGTCGGTTGTGCCTTGGTCGTTCACACGATCGGCAACGAGATCGTGAACATCGAGGGCGATAAACGCAGTCCACACAATGAGGGCTGCCTCTGCCCCAAGGGCGCTGCCACCTACCAGTTGATCAGAAACCCCAATCGGGCCACGAAGGTCCTGCACCGAAAACCGGGTGCTGCCAACTGGCAGGAGGTAGAGCTGGACTGGGCCATGGACCGGATTGCCCAGCTGGTGAAGAAGACCCGGGACGAAACCTTCGTGGAGCGGCTGGAAGACGGCACGCTGGTGAATCAGACCACCGCCATCTTCTCGCTGGGCGGAGCCACCCTGGACAATGAGTGGAACCACCTGCAGCAGAAGCTGATGCGGGGACTGGGAATCGTCGCCATCGAAAACCAAGCCCGAATATGACACTCCTCTAGCGTCCCCGGTCTGGGGACCCGACTCGGACGGGGCGCGGCGTCCACCTACCCGCGCAACATGGCGCTCTCGGACTGCATTGTGTTCGAGGGCAGCAACATGGCCGAGTGTCATCCGGTTGCGTTCCGCTGGCCGATGCAGGCCAAGACGGAGAACGGCGCCAAGCTGATTCACGTCGACCCCCGCTTCACCCGCACCAGCGCGATGTGCGACATCTACGCGCCCATACGGGCGGGCAGCGATATCGCGTTTCTCGGCGGGCTGATCAACTATGTGATCAATGACGAGCGGTGGAAGTCCGACTCGTTCTTCCAGGAATACCTGCTCAACTACACCAACGCGTCCACCATCGTCCGGAAGGACTTCCAAGGCACCGAGGACCTGGATGGGGTGTTTTCCGGATTGATGGAATACACCCGGGACAAGCCGGGCTGGGACTACGACGGCTTCCTGGGCCAGTACCAGACCGACACCTGGCAGTACGAAACCCAGGGCGGCGGCGAGATGGGCCAGCCCCGCGGAGGCGAAGAGAATTCCGCCCCGGGTCGCAAGGAAGCGCAGTACAAGCCCAAGCCGGGCGAGCCGTTCGAGCACATCATCCAGAAGCTGATCAAGCCAAGCGCCCGGCGAGATCCCAGCCTCAAGCACCCGCGTTGCGTGTTCCAGCTGGTCAAACGCCATTTCAGCCGCTACACCCCCGAGATGGTTCAGCAGGTGACGGGCTGTCCGCCGGAGACATTCATCAAGGTGGCCCAGACCATCCTGGAGAACTCGGGACGCGATCGGACCACGTCATTCGCCTACGCAGTGGCGTGGACCCAGCACACCAACGGACCGCAGATGATCGGCTGCTGTGCCCTGCTGCAGCTGCTGCTGGGTAACATGGGACGGCCGGGGGGCGGAATCATGGCGCTCAGGGGACACGCCTCGATCCAGGGCTCGACCGACGTACCTACCCTCTACCACAGCATTCACGGCTACATGGTGGCTCCGTCCGGGCTCAAGGACCACGCTACCCTGCGCGACTACATCGCGACCGAGGCCAACGCCACCAGCTACTGGGCCAATTACCCCAAGTTCATGGTTTCGTATCTGAAGTCCATGTATGGCGATGCCGCCACGCCGCAAAACGACTTCGGCTACGACTGGCATCCCAAGATCATCGGCGATCACTCGCACATGCCGATGTTCGTGGCAATGGCGGACGGGAAGGTGAAGGGGATGCTCTGTGTGGGGCAGAACCCTGCGACCTCGCTAAACGCCTCCCTGGAGCGAAAGGGGCTCCGCAAGCTCGAATGGCTGGTAGTGCGCGACATCTTCCTCACCGAGACCGCTACGTTCTGGAACCGTTCCCCCGAGAATCAGGCAGGTGAGGTGAAGCCGGAAGACATCCAGACCGAGGTGTTCTTCATGCCGGCGGCGCAGGCGGCGGAGATCGACGGGAGCTTCACCAATACGCAGCGGATGCTGCAGTGGCACTTCAAGGCGGCCGAGGCGCCGGGACACTGCCGGTCGGACCTCTGGTTCACCCACCAGCTCGCCTTGCGGCTGAAGAAGCTCTATGCAGAGAGTGAGTTGCCGCGAGACCAGCCGTTCAGGAACCTGACCTGGGACTTCGACCCAGACCCGGGGCACGTCATCACACCGGCGGGGGAGCCGGACGCGCACAAGGTGCTGCGGGAGATCAACGGATACGTCACCGGTCATCTCGAGCAGCATCTCGATGGATTCGACAAGCTGAAGGACGACGGTTCGACCACTTGCGGCTCATGGATCTACTGCGGTGTCTACCCCGCGCCCGACCAGAATCTCGCGGCCAAGAAGGAGGCCGATCCGCCGGGAGTGAACAACAGCGAACGGAACTGGGGCTGGGCCTGGCCGGCCAATCGGCGGGTGCTCTACAACCGGGCCTCAGCCGATCTCAAGGGGAGGCCATGGAGCGAGCGGAAGCGCTGGGTCTGGTGGGACGGAAAAGAATGGACCGGCTACGACACCCCCGATTTCGCCAAGACCAAGGCGCCGGGCGCGCCGGGCGACATGAAGAAGACCGGCCTCGACGCGCTCTCGGGCACGGATCCGTTCATCATGATCCCGGACGGACGAGGCTGGCTCTATAACCCCTCCGGTCTGCTGGACGGTCCGCTGCCGACGCACTACGAACCGGCTGAGTCGGTGATAAAGAATCCACTCTACCGGCAGCAGTCGAGTCCGGTATTCAAGTACTGGAAGCGGGACGACAACCTACTGTCCGCTGTTGCCGATCCGCGGTTTCCGTACGTGATCACCACCTACCGGCTGACTGAGCACTACCTATCCGGCGTAATGAGCCGGTGGAATCCGTGGCTCACCGAGCTGATGCCCGAGCTGTTCATCGAGCTCTCACCCGAGCTGGCGGGAGAAAAGGGAATCAAGAACACCGAGTGGGTCCGGATCACGACGCCGCGCTCTCAGATCAAGGCCAAGGCGCTGGTGACGCGCCGGATGCGGCCGTTCAAGCTGGGCGACAAGATCGTGCATCAGGTCGGAATGCCCTGGCACTGGGGCTGGGAGGGCGTGGCTACTGGCGACGTGGTGAACACACTCACCTCGATGGTCGGCGACCCCAACGTGACGATCCACGAGGGGAAGGCCTTCGTATGCAACATAGAGAAGGCGTGATGGTAAGCGCGGCGGGCGGGCAGCGCGTCGGCACCGCGGCTGCTCAGCAAGCGGCCGGGGCAGCACCGTCGCCTGGTGCGGCGCCGCAAGGGTTGACCCCTGGGACGCCCCCCTGGGACAGCACCAGCCGAGTGCAGTTGAGACCCCAGGCTGCTGCTCCCCTGCCCCACGAGCCAATGGGCTTTTACACCGACACAACCATCTGCATCGGCTGCAAGGCGTGCGAAGTAGCCTGCAAGGAGTGGAATCAGCTCCCCGCCACCGGCGGCGGCCAGCACGAGATGAGCGGGGACAGTTACGACAACACCCGCCGGCTGGACGGCATCCACTGGCGGCATGTGAAGTTCATCGAGCAGTTCTCGGAAGACCGGACCGACGGCCGTTGGCTGATGATGAGCGACGTCTGCAAGCACTGCGTCCACGCGCCCTGCCTGGAGGTCTGCCCCACCGGGGCCATCATCCGCACCGAGTTCGACACGGTGGTGATCCAGTCGGACACCTGCAACGGATGCCGAGCCTGCATCGGCGCCTGCCCGTTCGGCGTCATCGGGATCAACGACGTGTCCAAGGTCGCCCAGAAGTGCACCCTCTGCTACGACCGGCTGCAGGCCGGAATGGAGCCGGCCTGCTCCCAGGCCTGTCCCACCGACTCGATCCGCTTCGGTCCCATTCGCGAGCTCCGCCAGACGGCACAGGCGCGGGTGGAACAGCTGCACAGCCTGGGAGAGAAGCGCGCCTATCTGTACGGCGCGGATGACAAGTTCCTGGGCGGCCTCAATTCCTTCTATCTGCTGGTGGACCAGCCGGAGGTGTACGGTCTGCCGGTCTCGCCCAAGATGCCGACCCGAAACCTGATCCCCTCCTCACTCTTTTCCACTGCGGGCGCGGTGGTCCTCGCCCTGCTGGGCATGGTAGGACTTCGAAAGCGCCGGATGGACGAGCGCGTCGGTGGAGGAGACGGTCATGTCTGACACCTTCTTTACCGCGGCGCCGCACTGGACCTGGTGGATCATCTTGTACTTCTTCATCGGGGGAATGGCGGGAACGTCGTTCCTCCTCGGCGCGTTGCTCGACTGGCAGAGTCGTCACTCACCCATTGCCGATCGCCAGAGCCTCGAAGGCCGGGATGGCATGGCGTCGTCCGTACCTCCTACGGTACGCCACGCCTACTATCTCGCCTTCATCGGGGTATGTCTCAGCGGCCTTCTCCTTACCATCGATCTGACCCGCCCGCTCCGCTTCTGGCACATGCTGATTCAGAATCACACCGGCAAGCCGATGTTCAAGGCGTGGGAGCCGATGTCGGTGGGCTCGTGGGCGCTGCTGCTGTTCGGGCTGTTCTCCTTTCTGGCGGCACTCTCCGTGGTCCGCGAAGACCGGCCCAATCTGAGGCTGCTCAGGTCCGCACCGATCCGCTGGCTCAGACGACCTGGCCCGTGGGCGGTGGTGACTGTGCTGGGCAGTTTCTTCGGGCTGTTCATCGCCGGCTATACCGGCGTACTGCTCGCGGTGACCAACCGTCCGGTGTGGGCCGACTCGCAGTTGCTGGGAGTGTTGTTTCTGGTCTCCGGCGCCTCGACCGCCGCGTCCGCGCTCGTTCTCCTCTCACTCCGAGGGCGGGTTGCGGAGCCCAGCACTGTCGGATGGCTGGTGTGGTTCGACTGCAATGTCCTCAGGCTGGAGCTGCTGCTGCTGATCGCCTTCCTGATCTCCCTCGGCTCAGTTGCTCGAATTTATTTGAGCTGGTGGGGAGTGCTGCTCCTGATCGGCGTTGTCGGCGTAGGAATTCTTGTGCCCTTGCGGGATGAACGGCGAGCGACGCACACCCCGCGGCAAGTGGCTCGGACCGCCTCGATGGTGCTGCTGGGAGGGTTCCTGCTCCGGATGATCGTGTTGTTGTCGTCG
>DASUVR010000165.1:0-6500 GCA_036378855.1 Gemmatimonadales bacterium
ACAAACCGGTCATGTACACCCATCAGCTCCACTTTGCGCTCCCATCGAATGGCCATGGGAGCCAGGCTTTGGGCGGCGGAACAGTCAGTCTTCATGGTGTTGAACGCCGGCTCGAGAATCTCGTTATAGAAGGCCTGTAAAACCTCCTGCAGCTTGTCACCGAGCTGGGGGTCAGGCTCGAGCCCCAGTAATGCCCGGTTGCGCTCGTTCTGCCAGATGTCGCTGAGGAGAGAAGAGAGCCGATCCTCGGGATCGGACGGCATGATGTCCCCCGCCGAATCGAGGTTGGGGTTGTCGCTGCTATAGACGGCTATGCCGCCAACTGTGAAGTGAAGCAGTGGCATCGCCAGCTGATCGGGATCCGGCATCAAGGGGTAACGATGGATCTCGGTCCCGTCTCCGTGCGCCGCAAAGCCCACTGCCGAATGGCGGGCCCCTTCTGGTGGATCGATGCGGAAGGTGACTTCCGTGAAGAAGCGTAGTCCTTCGGGCTCGAACTGCACTCCGAGAAAGTGGGCGCCCGCGAGGTCCAGTCCGGTGAGGCCGGTGAGCGGAGTCATGCTGATGGTGGTGTCCGCCAGCAAGGCGTTGGGAGGTACGGTGAGGGTGTAGACCGTACCGTCGGCGCCGGTGGCCTGCAGGGTGCCGCCGGACACCGGGATTCGGGCCGTGGACGTCCGACCCTGATCGAGTATCGGGGTCACATCGGCTGGGTGGGGCTCCGGCAACGCGGGATCGGACGGGCCTTCCGGAGCGGTAGGGCCATGGTCACTACTACTGCAACTGACTAGAAGAAGGGCGCTAAGGACCAGCGCGGCCGTACAGCGTGGGGAAACCATCGGAGCTCCGGCGTCGAGGTAGAGGTCGGTCTGCTTCTACCTCAGACGCGCGGATGCCCGGGTTTTTCTCAGGCGGCTCTTACCAGACTCTTACCCGGTCGTTCTCGGCCAAATAGAGCTTATCCCCCGACTTCACGTCAAAGGCCTGATACCACTGGTCCAGATTGCGGACGGTGCTGGCTCGATACTTGGCGGGAGCGTGCCCATCGGTCAGGATCTGGTTCCGCAGGGCAGGCTCTCTGGCCTTTCCCCGCCAGGCCTGGGCAAAGCTGATGAAGAACTGCTGGTCGCCGGAGAACTTCTTCACCGTGGGGGCCGGTTTGCCCTCGAGCGACCGATGATAGGCGTCGTACGCCGCAGCTAGTCCGGCCACGTCGGCAATGTTCTCTCCCAGCGTCTGCTGTCCGTTGACCGCGAGGTCGGGAAAGGGACGGTACTGGTTGTACTGAGCCACCAGTTGTTGTGACGACGCCTGAAAGTGCTTGAAGTCCTCTGGCGTCCACCAGTTGTGCAAGCGTCCCTTGGAATCGAACAGGGCGCCCTGGTTGTCGAAGCTGTGACTCACTTCGTGGCCGATCACGGAACCGATGGCCCCATAGTCCATCGCCACCGGCCGCTGGGCATCGAAGAACGGCGGCTGCAGAATGGCGGCAGGAAAGTTGAGTGCATTCATGGCGGGCAGGTTCACCGCATTGACGGTCTGCGGGGTCATCACCCAATCATCCCGGTCCACCGGCTTTCCCAGCTTCTCCAGGGAGCGGCGGTACTCATACAACTCGGAACGTTCGAGGTTGCCGTAGGCGTCTCCCTTGAGGATCTGCAGGCCGGAGTAGCCGGGCCATTTGTCGGGGTATCCCACGCCGACCTTGAGGACGGTGAGCTTGGCCTTCGCTTCCTGCTTCGTGGCTGGGGCCATCCAGTCCAGGCTGTCGATCCGATCACGAAACGCGGCGATGATGTTGCTTACCATCTCCTGCACTCTGGCCTTGGATGCGGGCGGGAAGTAGCGCGCCACGTACATTCGCCCCACCGCGTAACCGAGCGCGGCGTTGGTGGCGCCAACCGCCCGTTTCCAGCGATCGCGGGGCTTCTGGGCGCCGCTCAGTACCGGACCGAAGAAGGAGAACGACTGGCGATACAGCGCGGAGGGGAGGACGGGGACCCTCGACTGAATGGCGTGGAAGGTCAGATAGTCCTTCCAGGTCTCGATCGGCTCGCTGGCCGTGAGCGCGGAGATCCCGGTGATCGCGCTGGGCTGCCATACGGTGAACCGGGGCGCCTGGTCCACGCCGGCTGCGGCAAAATAGGCGTCCCAATCGAGCCCCGGCGCCTTGCTGCTGAATTCGGCCCGGGACCAGTGATTGTTCGTCTTGCTCACATCGCCCGAAGCCTCCCGGGTCCAATGGGCCTGAGCGATTTTGTTCTCCAGCTGAACGATCCTCTCTGCCTTCCCTGCGCCATCGGTAATCCCGGCGAGCTTCAGCAGGGCGGCGACATGCTGCTGATACTTCGAGCGGATCTGGCCCATGGCAGACGAGGTATCCACGTAGTAGCTGCGGTCGGGCAAGCCGAGGCCGCCCTGGAGCAGGAAAGGCGAATACTGAGTCGGGTCGTCCAGGTCCTGAGCCACCCAGAGGCCAAGCAGATTTTCGGTGTAGAAGTTGGTGTTGTTGAGCGCATCGACGTCGGCCCGAAGAGTGGAGCCGAGAAATCCGGCCAGCTGCCGGCGATCCGCGATGGCCGATATGGAATCGAGTGTGGTCCGGAGCGGCTTGAGGCCGGCCTTCTCGATAGCCGCCGTATCCATGAAGGTGGTGTAGTAGAGCCCGATCTTACTCCGCTCTGAGTTGGCGGGCGCCGACCCCTTTGCTACCTGCTGAATGAGGTCTGCCACCCTTTTGGCGGTCTGGTCGTCCAAAATAGCGCCCGCACCGTAGCTCGACTTGTCGGGCGGAATCTCGGTCTTCTTGAGCCAGGTGCCATTGGCGTAGTCGAAGAAATCATCTCCCGGCTTGACCGAGCGATCCATGCCGGAGACATCGATGCCGGTAGCTGCGGACGAATGTGCGGTCTGCGCGACAACGGGACTAACGGAGAGGCCGCCCGCCACCGCGATGGTAGCTGCAAGGCGGCCGAGATTCGTGCGAAGGGGAATCATGGGTTGTCCTGAGATATGGTCATGGCAATGCCTACGGACGCATTGCCCACCGGGTTCCATTCCCGGTGGGGGAAACATATCTCAGGCGATACCTACTGTCGCTTCCAAAGCACGGCGTGGAAGGTGGAAGCGGAGGGCTGGCTGTATCCCACAACATCGCCCCGCAGGTTGATGGCCTCGGCCCCGCTGTGACCGTCTGTAAGCTCCGGCAGGCGGCTGGTAAGTCCTGCCTCATAGATCCAGGGATCTTCGTTATCGTTGTCCTCCGCCCCACGGATATCCTCCTCCCAGCCCACGATGATCCCGTTCGGGTTGATGTCCTCCACGTGGGTGGTGAAACGGCGGAACCGGCAGCAGGTGATCATCACGTCCTGATAGAACAGGAATCCTCCGAGGAAATCCAGCTCCTCGCCCTCGGCATCGCGCCACGGACCCAGGCTGCCGGCAATCTGCCCTTTGGTGTTGATCGCGGTTGCATAGCTGAACTTCATGTTGCTCGCAGTGGGATTGGTTCCGATGTCCTTGAATGCGCCGGCTTTCCATTTGAAAGCATGGGACTCACCCGATGCCACCTGGCTCGACCCGACGATAGCGCCCCCTTGATTGATGTCGTTGGCGGCTGAGCTGGACCCCCCAAGGGTGCCCAGATCGGTCATCACCCCATTCTCCCACCGGAAGGCGTGCCGCCGACCGCTCGAGGTCTCACTCCAGCCCACGATGATTCCGAAATCGTTGATTGCCCGGGCTTCGCTGTTGTGCCCGCCCAGTGGTCCCAGACTGCGCTTCCTACCGTCGGCCGTCCAGCGCACGGCACGCATTTCACCCGCGCTGTTGCGGCTCCAGCCGACGATGATGCCATCGCTATTGATGTCGTTCGCCGCACTTTCATTGCCCCCCACTATGGTCCCGAGATCCTTCATCACGCCGGCCTTCCACACGAAGGCATGGCTTCGGGTATCGGGGTAGGCCCCCAGCGTGCTGGCGCCTACAACCACGCCGGCGTTGTTGATGCCAAGCGCCTGGGAGAATGGCCCCCCCAGGGTGCCCAGATCCCGGATTTTGTAGACCGCGGCGGTAGTGCTGAGCTCGGGACTGGGAGTCGGACCGACGGGAGAGTGGTCATCCGAGCAACCCCAAAGGGTGCTCGACAGGACGATCGAAGCGATCCATAACGAGAGTGTGCGAACGCGTTGGCTGGCCATGGGAAACCTCGGAAACGGGGAACACCGTGCTTCCATGCGGCGCATGATGACGCCGGGCAGTCAAGCCAAACTCAAGCACGGAGCCAGTTGCTAGACCATGACATAAGCTCAGCCGGCAAGAACAACTGGCGCCGTAGCTTACATCAGGCGCCCTCAGGCGACTTATCACCTGCCATAGGACCGGCGACCTCGGGGGGGTAGACTGCCTTGCGACCCCGGCGCATCGCCGAGGGCCGAAGCTCTGATTCAGGAGGAGACATGAAGATCGGGATCATCGGTGCCGGCCAGATCGGCGGCACGCTGGCGCGGCGGTTAACCGCTGCAGGACACGAGGTCGCCATTGCAAACTCGAGGGGACCCGCATCGCTCGCTGGCTTGGCGAAAGACACCGGAGCAAGGCCGGTCACCGTCGAGCAGGCGGCCCGCTCAGGAGATGTTGTGATCGTGACCATCCCCATGAAGAACATCCCTCGCCTGCCCAAGAACCTGTTCGACGGTGTGGCTGACGAGGTCGTGGTGGTGGACACCGGCAACTATTACCCGCAGCAGCGTGACGGACGGATCGACCCAATCGAACAAGGCACCACCGAAAGCCGTTGGGTTGCGACGCAGCTGCGCCGCCCGGTAGTAAAGGCATTCAACAACATTTACGCGCAGCACCTGCTGGAGGGGGGCAAGCCCAAGGGAGCACCGGGCCGGATTGCGCTGCCGGTTGCGGGAGACGATCAGCGGGCAAAAGACGTTGTGATCCGGCTACTGGATCAGATTGGCTTCGACGGAGTGGACGCCGGCGGATTGGACGAGAGTTGGCGGCAGCAACCGGGCACACCGGTATACGGGACAGACCACGACGCAGCTGGAGTTCGAGAAGCCCTGGCAGAGGCGAGACCGGAGCGGACTACGGCCTTCAAGGCAGGAGAGGCGGCTCCCGCCGGACGTGGCTAGCCGTTACCGGTCGCCTGTCCACCATGAGCGCTTTGCCGTCTCGGTCTGCCGGCTCTTGGTTCCGAAAGGATCGAACTGCATGGCGGGGTCGCCCAGATCGGGGCGGTAAGCGGGAGTGGTCAGAATGGCTGCGCCCAAGCCCGCTGAGAGAAGGCCGGCAGCCAGAAGAATGATCCCGGGCTGGCCCTCCGGCTGCTCGAGACCGAGCTTGAGCAGGCGGGTTGCTCCCCAGCCCACGCAGCCCGTACCCGAGGCAACGGCGCTTACGCCGAGTACTCGCACCAGGACGTTGTACGCTCGCCAGTATTCCGCACGCCAGTTCCGCATGGTTCCTCACCCGGGAAAGGGGGCACTCCCACCCCCGCTCGGGATGAGTATCGGCCGAAGGGGAAGCTTCCTGTAGTGCAGGCCGTGCACCACGGTTTAATGGCCTAGTGTGCGACCCGGGCGCGCAGCACGTCGAGCCAGTTGAGCACCACCGCAATGCTTCGTCAACTGATCGCGACCTTACGATTGCCGGGGGTCGTGAGCCAGGAACACGGTGGCCATGCCGCCCGCTCCGATCTCGCGCTCCAGCAGATAGCGCTCGGCCAGAGCGGGCTTCAACACCTCGAAGGTTTGATCCATTAGGCCATCCGATCGACGGTCCCTCCGACCGCCGGTTACGTCCCCGGCACTCCCATGTCGGCCCAGATCTTCCAGCCACCGTCCGGCTGCTTCTTCCATACCGTCACGTAGTGGCCGCCGATGTGTTGCTCCGCCTTGCCTTTGGGCTGGAAGGTGTAGGACCAGATACCGGTCTCGTAGGCATTGTTGTCGATCAGCCAGAACTCCTTGCTCTCCAGGGTTACTCGAACAGGGCCGACCTGGGAAACAAAGTCACCGACGTCCTTGACGATCGCCGCTCGCCCCCGAACTACAACTCCGCCCTCGTTGAGTCGGGAGCCCTGGGGGTCGTAGACCTGTGAGAGTGCTCTAGCGTCCGCCTGCTTGAACGCCGCGATATAGGCAGCATTTCCCGCGTCGATCGCTCTGTGAACCGAGGCTCGCTCGGCCGACTCTGCGGTTTGGGCTATTGCCGGCGCAGAGAAACAGAGCAGGAATATCGGAAGGCAGGATGGACGTACCATGCCGAAGCTCCGGATGAGGTCTGGAAGTATTTACGAAATGTATGGGAAAAAGGTTCGGCTGGTTCGGACGGTTTCAGGCGTCCAGCTGGTACTTGAGGCGGAGTCGCTCGATCTCTCGAACCACCCGGGTCCGAAAGGCCGGCAACGGTTCCCGGGCCAAGTACTCGTAAAAGATCGCCAGGGCGGCGTGCGGGTCCGCCGGGAGCTTGCCGGCGACGGCCAGGAT
>DASUVR010000166.1:0-4737 GCA_036378855.1 Gemmatimonadales bacterium
CGGCGGGAGCGCTTCGTCTGGAACAAGCTGATTACCGGCAGCTTCCGAGTGGGCGCCTCTCAACGTCTGGTCATCCGAGCGTTGGCGGAGACCAGTGGAGTGGAAGAAGGAGTGATCGCCCACCGACTGATGGGCGCCTGGGAGCCGACCGCTGATTTCTATGAGCGGCTGATTGCTCCGGACACCCGCGATGCCGACGTCAGCCGGCCCTACCCGTTCTTCCTGGCCCATCCGCTCGAGGGCACACCATCGGATTTGGGCGATATCACTGACTGGATCGCCGAGTGGAAGTGGGACGGGATTCGAGCTCAGCTGATCCGGCGCGCCGGAACGAGCTTTCTCTGGTCCCGAGGAGAGGAGTTGCTGAGCGGCCGGTTCCCCGAAATCGAGGATCAGGGGGCGTTGTTGCCCGAGGGGACCGTGATCGATGGGGAGCTGCTCCCCTGGATAGACGGCAGTCCGCTGCCATTCGCTCAACTCCAGCGGCGCATCGGTCGCAAGAATCTGGGCCAGAAGATTCTGGACGAGGTTCCAGCCACCCTGGTCGCCTATGACCTGCTGGAGAGCAACGGAGAGGACATCCGCTCCGAGCCGCTCCGCATTCGCCGAGCCAGACTACAATCGCTGGTCGAATCCGTAAGGCGCGGCGAACGGCTGATCCTGTCACCTAGCGTGGATGTCGCAAGCTGGGAATCCCTGACCCAAGCACGGAGCCGGGCCCGTGAGGTCGGCGCGGAAGGAATCATGCTGAAACGGCTGAGCTCCGCCTACGGCGTGGGACGGCGGCGGGGGGACTGGTGGAAGTGGAAGGTTGATCCGCTCAGTGTGGACGCCGTGTTGATCTACGCCCAGGCCGGCAGCGGACGACGTGCCGGTCTCTTTACCGACTACACCTTCGGCGTCTGGGACGGAGATCACCTGGTGCCCTTTGCCAAGGCCTACTCTGGACTGACCGACGACGAGATGCGCAAAGTCGACCAGTTCATCCGCCGCCACACACTGGAGAAGTTCGGACCGGTGCGGACGGTCAAACCCGAGCTCGTCTTCGAGCTTCACTTCGAGGGGTTGCAGCCGTCCAGCCGGCACAAGTCCGGAATCGCCGTCCGTTTCCCTCGCATGGCCCGATGGAGAACCGACAAGAAGGCGGAGGAGGCAGACACGATCGAGCACGTGAGGTCTCTGCTGTAACCAAATGCCAAACTTCATCTGCACCACCTGCGGAGTTCAGTACGCCGAGTCTTTGCTGCCTCCACCCCATTGCACCATCTGCGAGGACGAGCGCCAGTACGTGGGCTGGGAGGGACAGAAATGGACTACTCTGAAAGATCTGCAGAGCAGTCATAGAAACCGGCTGGATGTAGAAGGACCCGAGTTGATCAGCCTGGTGACCGAGCCGAAGTTCGCCATTGGCCAACGGGCGCTTCACGTCCGCACCGGCAAGGGCAACGTGCTCTGGGATTGCCTGAGTCTGGCCGACGACCGCAGCATCGCCGCCATTCAGGCTCTCGGAGGCGTCTCGGCTATCGCGGTTTCTCATCCGCATTACTACTCCTCGATCGTCGAATGGAGCCGAGCGCTGGGAGATGTCCCCGTCTACCTCCACGCTGCCGATGGGGACTGGGTCATGCGTCCGCATCCGGCGATCGTGTTCTGGCACGGCGACGCCCACGAGCTGGCTCCCGGTCTCACTCTGCTCCGGCTGGGCGGGCACTTTCCCGGCGGTACCGTACTGTATTGGGAGGGCGGGGCCGGCGGGAAAGGAGCGCTGCTGAGCGGAGACATCCTCCAGGTGGGACAGGATCGAAAAACGGTGAGCTTCATGCGGAGCTACCCCAATTACATCCCGGTCGGGCCCGCCACGGTACGGCAGATCATTGCCGCGCTCGAGCCGTATCCGTTCGAGCAGATCTTTGGCGCGTGGTTTGGGCAGAACATCACGAAGGACGCCAAGCAGGCCTTTCAGTACTCGGCCGAGCGGTATCTGGCCGCGATCAGTGACTAAATCAGGCGGCAACCGCGGCTCTGCCCTCGCGGTCGACCTCCGGCGGGCCCGGGCTGCGCAGCGTCGAATGGAGGAGTCTGCCGGTCCTCGCCTCTCTGGACCACCGCGAAAGCCAGCACCCACCATCGCGTGCGGCCAACGCGATCCCCTGGACTGTGTTCGTGAATGGTTTGCCAGCGAGGAGTGGGAGCCTTTCCCCTTCCAGGAGGAGGTCTGGCGATCCTACCTGGAAGGCGAAAGCGGTTTGATTCACGCGGCTACGGGAACGGGAAAGACCTATGCGGCCTGGATGGGGCCCATTCTCGAGTGGCTGCGGGATTATCCCGATGGGAAGCGGGGAACTGCGGAAGCCGGGAGGCGGGGAGCGCCACCGCTTCGGGTTCTGTGGGTCACGCCGCTCCGCGCGCTCGCGGCCGACACCGAGGCCGCGCTTCGGGCACCGGTCGAAGACTTAGGGCTCCCCTGGATCGTGGAATCTCGTACCGGCGATACCGCGCCCCGAGTCCGCGCCCGGCAGAGCAGGCGCCTCCCTACCGCCCTGGTGACGACGCCCGAGAGCCTATCGCTTCTTCTCACCTGGTCTGACACGCCCGCGCTTTTCGAGCATCTGGAGCTGGTGGTGGTGGACGAGTGGCATGAGCTGATGGCCTCCAAGCGCGGGGTCCAAACCGAGCTCGCCCTTGCTCGGCTGCGCCGCTGGAGGCCCGATCTCCGGATCTGGGGGCTGTCCGCTACACTGGGAAATCTCGACACCGCTCGCGACACATTGCTGGGCCTCACAGCGGAAGGACTCGCACGACCCGGCCGCATCATTCGGGGCCTGGTGCCCAAGGGCTTGCTGGTCGACTCCTTGATTCCGGAGACGATGGAGCGCTTCCCCTGGTCGGGGCAGATCGGCCTGCGGCTTCTGCCCGAGGTGATTGCCGCAATCGAAGAGGGCAAGACATCCCTTGTGTTCACCAACACCCGCGCCACCGCCGAGCTGTGGTTTCAGGCCTTGCTCAGTGCTCGCCCCGACTGGGCCGGCATCATCGCCTTGCACCACGGTTCGCTCGACCGGGATACTCGAGAGTGGGTCGAAGATGGCATTCGCGACGGACGGCTTCGCTGCGTCGTCTGCACCTCGACGCTCGACCTCGGCGTCGATTTCACCCCGGTGGACCGTGTCCTCCAGGTGGGCAGCCCGAAAGCGGTTGGCCGGCTGATTCAGCGGGCCGGAAGAAGCGGTCATCAACCCGGCGCCGTCAGCCGGCTCACCTGCGTGCCCACGAATGCGCTGGAGCTGGTGGACGTAGCTGCCGCCCGCGATGCACTCGCTCAGGGGGCCATCGAGTCTCGGCCTCCGGTTGAACGTCCCCTCGACCTCCTGGCCCAGCACGCCGTCACCGTCGCTGTCGGCGGTGGATTTCGGGCCGATGAGCTCCTGGCCGAAGTGCGGACCACCCGGGCCTACCGCGACCTGACCGATGCCGAATGGCGCTGGGTCATGGACTTTGTCACCCACGGCGGCTCCGCTCTGAGCGCATATCCCGAATACAACAAGCTGGTGGAGCGGGACGGCGTCTTTATGCCGAGGGACCGCATGGTTGCCGCGCGGCACCGGATGTCTATCGGCACCATCGTGAGCGAGGCGGCAATGAAGGTCCGTTTCGTTCGGGGGAAAGCCCTCGGAACAGTGGAGGAGAACTTCATCGCCCGGCTTCGGCCCGGTGACGTTTTCACCTTTGCCGGCAGGACGCTGGAGTTCGTCCGGGTGCGGGAGATGACGGCATGGGTCAAGATCGCGCGGGAGACCACCTCGGTGGTGCCCCACTGGACCGGTGCCCGGTTTCCCCTGTCACCCGAGCTGGCCGCCGCGGTTCGGAACAAGCTCGACGAGGCTCGCCAGGGCATCTATCGAGGGGCCGAAATGGAAGCCGTAAGAGGCATCCTCGAGCTCCAGGCCGAGTGGTCCTGCCTTCCGGCGGCAGACGAGTTGCTGGTCGAGCGGGTGCAGACTCGGGAAGGGCACCACCTCTTCTTTTATCCAGTCGAGGGCCGGCTGGTGCACGAGGGGCTCGCGGCGCTGTTCGCCTATCGACTGGCTCAGCTGGGGCCGATTACCTTCACCCTGGCCGCCAACGACTACGGTTTCGAGCTGCTGTCTCCCGACCGGGCCCAACTGGAAGAAGCACTCGACGCGGGCCTGGTATCCACCGATCACCTGATTCACGACATACCGGCGAGTCTCAACGCAGCCGAGCTCGCCAAGCGTCAGTTCCGGGAGATCGCACGGGTGGCCGGGTTGATCTTCCAGGGCTATCCGGGGCGGAACAAGAGCGTCAAACAGGTCCAGGTTTCCAGCGGGCTTCTCTACGATGTGTTCGCCCGCTACGATCCGGACAACCTGCTGCTGTTTCAGGCACACCGTGAGGTGTTGGAGAGGCAGCTGGAGCGAAGCCGGTTGGGCCGAACCTTGGAACGGATCGGCCAGGGGCGCATCAGCATCAAGGAATGCCGGCGCCCCACCCCGCTTGCGTTTGCTCTGCTGGTGGACCGCGCCCGGGAGCAGGTGAGCAGCGAGAAGTTTCTCGATCGGGTCCGCCGGCTGGCGGCACCACTGGAACGTGCGGCCGACGCCGGAAACATCAGCGCGCGGTTTGCCCGGGGACGAGGCAGAGGATTTCGATGACGGATGTGATGTTGACGATCGCGGGCGAAGAGATCTACCTCCTGCCGGAGCGCGCGCTCTGGTG
>DASUVR010000167.1:0-7819 GCA_036378855.1 Gemmatimonadales bacterium
CATACACGTGAAGCAGTGGGTGACCTACCACGGTTTTGCCTTGAACATCCATACCGACTTGTCCTACTTCGACCTGATTGTTCCCTGTGGAATCCAAGATGTTGTCATGACGAGCGTTGCCATGGAGCTCGGACGGACCGACCGGGGGCTCTGGAGCGAGACCCGCCAGGCCATAGTAGAAGGATTTGGCCTGGCCTTTGATGCCGTCCCAGTCGAACCTTCCTCGTCACTGACATAGCCCGCCCGCCCCGGTTGCCTTTGGGGGACCAATCAGCTTTTCTCCCTAACATGTCTGATTCGACGCGCCGGGCCTCACCGGATGACCAGGCTGAGCAGCGAATCCGGGAGATTCTCCGGGCCGCAGACAGCTGGTCCCGGGAGGCCCCCCGATCGCTGATGCCCCCTATCAGGGCGGTATGTATCCGCCTGGCGGAGATGGTGGCGGATCAGCGGCACTACCTCGCCCCTCTGCCGGAGCCGCAGGAAACCGAGCGCCGCACGGTATTGTCGCTGGTGGCGGACCGGCTTCGGTCAAAGCCGGTGGTCGAGGGCGTCGAGCATCACTTGAAGGAGTTGGAGGAGCTGGAGCTGCGCTCGACCGGGTCATGGGCTGTGGTGGCTTCCGCCCAGACCGAGTGGATCACGACCGCCATTCGCTACCTGGAGGGCTGCGCCGGCCGACTTCCACCGGGCGAGCGGCCCGATCCCTACTGGGCGGACGACGTAGTAGCAGGGATCATTGCGTCGGTCCGGGCCCTCATCGGGGTCGACGAGCTGCACGCGCGGACCGAGGCGCGCTACTCCGGCCCGATCAAGCGGATCTCACAGGATGAGGAGTAGCGCTTCCCGCTCCGGACCTGGCGAACATCTCGAAAAACCTGCCGAAGATTTCAATCCCGCTCCACAACTGCGATAGATCCAGCTTCTCATTGGGAGAGTGCAACCCGTCGTCCGGCAGCCCAATGCCGGTAAGAATGACCGGCGCGCCGGTGAGGCCCAGCTCGGGGATGATGGGAATGGAGCCACCAGCCCTGACCGGCACGGACTTTCTCCCCACCACCGATTCGAAGGCCTGATCGAGGACTTCGAATGCCGGAGCGGTAACATCGACCTGCACCGGGTTACCGCCATGCAGCAGGTTTACCCGGACCTCGGCCCACTCGGGCGCCGCGGTGCGAACCGCACGCTCGAGCGCGCGGCCAACTTCTTCGAAATCCTGCCCCGGGACCAATCGCAGGCTCACCTTGGCCGTGGCCTGGGCCGGGATGACAGTCTTGGCTCCTTCGCCGACGAATCCACCCCGAATCCCATGGATCTCGAACGTGGGCAGCGCCCAGACCCGCTCGAAGACGGTTCGGTCCTTGAGCCCGGTAAGCGCCTTGCCGGTAACTTCTTCCCGCAAGAAGTTCTGGCGGTCGAAGGGCAGCCGTTTCCAAGTGGCGAGCTCGTTGTCCGTGGGAGGCACCACGGCCTCGTACAGCCCGGGGATGCGGATCTCCCCTGAATCCGACTTGAGCTGGCACAGAATCCGAGCAAGGGTCTCTATCGCATTTGGAGCCACCCCGCCATAGGTGCCGGAGTGGAGGTCGCGCTCCAGAGTGCGCACCGAAATTTCCGCGTAGCACAGTCCCCTGAGAGCGGTGTAAACCCCGGGCAGGCCCGGCGCGTAGAACGACATGTCGCACACCAGCGCCGCGTCGGCCCGGGTCCGCTCGGGCTCCCGGTGCAGCAAATCGTAGATCACTTTCCCACCGCACTCCTCCTCTCCTTCGAAGATGAAGTGCACATTCAGCGGCGGCCTACCCTGGGCATCCAGCACGGCCTGGTAGGATTTCAGCAGGCAGTACACTTGCCCCTTGTCATCCGACGCTCCCCGGGCAAAGAGCTTCCCGTCCCGGATGGTGGGGCTGAACGGCGGACTCAGCCACTCGTCCAGCGGATCCGGGGGCTGCACGTCGTAGTGTCCGTAGATCAGAAGGGTTGGCTTCCCGGGTACCTTAGGGCTTTCGGCCCAGACCACAGGGTGCCCGGGACCCTCGATGATCTGAATCACAGGGCAACCCAGCTCGTCCAGCTGATGCGTCAGCCATTCAGCTGCCCGGCGGCAATCGGCTGCGTGGGCGGGCAGGGCGCTGACACTGGGAATGGCCAGAAACTCGGAGAGCTCCTGGATCAGTCGGGGCCGGTCGGCGACACGCTCCTGGTTCATATGAGATCCCGGTTAACGATGTTCTCCTACCGCGGCGGCGAGGCGGGCGTACGCGCTGTCACCCTCTGCTCCGGCCATCAGCTCTTTCAGAGCACTGACGCTGCGGCGAACGTCCTGGCCGTGCTGCTGGTACCATCGCTCAAACAGGTCGAGTCTGGTGCGATAAATCCGCGCCCCGATCAGGCGGGCGTTGTTGATCGGCCTGTCGGATAGCCGCCCCACTCGCAATGTTCGGAGCTGGCGTCCAACGGGGCCCTCGAGCTCAGCGCGGGCCCACGCCGCTGCTTCCCGCCTGCCCTGCTCCAGCTTAGCAGAATCTGGTTTTGCGGCGTAGAGGGTGTCCAGCCGACTCACCAGGGCCGCGTAGTAGGCACCCAGAACCATCTCGTCATGCCAGCGGTCGGCCGCCTGCATCGCTCCGGCCGAATCTCCCCTCTCCTTAAAGAACGCCTCCGCCGACCGATAGCCGACCAGCTGGGCAAAGCTCTCGTTGAACGGAGTAGCGCTTTTGACGTAGAGCGTGTTGTGGGCGATTTCATGAAACACTGTTGCCGCGAGCTCCACCGGGTCCGGCGTCAGCGCGGTGGAGAGCAGCGGATCGTTGAACCACCCCAGAGTGGAGAAGGCACCGGATGGCCGAAGGTAGGTGTCGAAGCCGCGCTCGGCAAAGCGGGCTTCCTCCCGACGGGCAGCCTGGGCATCGAAGAATCCCTTATAAGGAATTCGTCCCACCACAGGGTATTTCCAGGTATAGGGGCAGATGCAGTCTTTGGGTGCGGCCTGAAGAACCAGCAGCAGGGTGTCACGACCCACATCGGCGTAGGTGGTGTAGGTCTCTTTCGCTTCCAGCCCCAACCGGGCTGCGTAGTCTCTGGCGTCCAGCACCAGCCGCAGCGAACGCCGCACCTCCGGAGCGACTTCACTGTCCCGGGCCATTCGCCCGATGGGTTGCCTGGACTTGAGAATCCGGGTCTCCTCGAATCCCGCACGGGTCAGATAACGCACATCGTCGCTGGCCAGGTAGGCGGTGCCATATCCGGCGAACAGAGCAGCCACCATCACGAAGAAGACCATGCGCTTCAACGAATCCGGACCAGCGCAATTCGAGGCACAATCGTCGTTGGCAACGCCGCGCCGGCGGTGCCCGTCACTCTGAGGTCGACTTCTCCCGCGTTGGGCGGCTGGATGACACGAACGTGGTGACCCGATCCGGCGCGCAGCGTTCCGCTGTGCCCGTATGCGGTCCCGTCGGTGCTGTCAGGCACCAGAGGGAACCCTCCATTTGCATCGCCCAACTCGCGGAAGTTCCAGCTGGTGTAGCTCAGCCGACTACTCCCGGGCGAAAAACCCGGAAGGTCGTCGAGATAGTTGGTGAGCTGCCATTCTCCGATCAAGGTGGAGAAGTCCACGCCGGTTCGGGCCGCGACATTGGCGCTACCTACCTGACTGGTCGCGACCAATTTGCGGGTGAGCTCGGTCCCCAGCACGGTGCTTCCCCCGAAGTGGTCAGCGAGCCAGCGGACGAAGAGCCAGTTGGCGCCACGTTCTTCCAACTGCCCGGTGGAGTTCCCCGGTTCGATCAGATAGAAATCCTCGGGCGAGGCCAGATATTCGAGGGCATTGAGCAGGTCCCCCTCTGCCAGGAACTCCTCTTCGCAGGACGTAGGTGCACACTGCGCATCGGGAACTTCCCGCCCTCCCAGCTCCTCGGCGAAGTGCGACAGCCCCTCGTTCAGCCAGGTGTCCTCCGAGCTCCCATCACGGATAAGCACATGCTGGTTGTAGCTGATCATGTGTTGGAACTCGTGGATGAACGTCGCCGGAAGCTTGCTGTTGGCCTCTTCCTTCGACACCTGGCAGCGGGAATTGTTGACGTCGGGAACCAGGCCGTAGAACACCTCACCGTCGTTTGAGCCGGGATTATTGGACCCCGGAGGGAGCAGGTCGGCGCCGAAGAAGTAGCCCAGGATGATTCGCCCGGTTGTGCTGCAGTCCGGACTCAGCGCGTTTACCCGCTGGGTGAGCAGTACGATCACCACGCCGTTTCCGTCTACATCCGACTCCCGACCGAAGGCTACCGTGTCGATGGGATAGAGGTACTGATCGAACAGGGTCTTCACCTGATCCAGATCAGCGTCGGTGTACCCGCCGGCCGGTGCGGCATTGTCCACGTAGATCGCGACCCGTTGTCCTACCGATCTGGCGGTTGCCGTGGATTGCACGAACGCGGTGCAGCTTGAAGAAGAACACACATTGAAGGTGCGTTGATCGCCCACCGCAGGCGGAGCCGCCTGGGTGGCAATGCGCGCGTTGTCGAAGAGCGCCCGCGAGCCATCCTGGGCCAGCGACTTTTCCCGGGAGCGCAGCATGCTATGGAACGCTTCCGCGGGCTGGGGAGGCTGAAAGGCGGAGAGCCGGGGCGACGGCAACTGGGGCGCGGAGGCCGTGGCAACCGCCGTCCCACTCAGCAGGTAGGGGGCAGAGACTCCAGCCTGGGTCTCCTGGCCCGCGGTAGCGAGCGGGATATACAGATGCTCCGCCCCGCTCGAGCCCGCCGCGGGAAGCCGAATACAGGCCCCGGTCGCGCTGGGATCGAGAATCTCGAATTCACCAACCTGGAGCGAGCGGGTGCTCGCCGCAGAGCAGTCCAGGGGGGCCGGGGTGCTCGGGCCCGAGGCGTCGCTGCACCCGGCCAGGACGGCTCCACAGAGCACAAGAAAGAAAGAGCGCGAATTTCGCACTTGCCAACCACTCCACCGGTAGTGAAAGCAGGGAGAACAGGGCACCGGGAGAACCGCGTAGATCGTAGCAAAATAAGATGCCGCAACGGCTTTTGACAATCGGTTCACCTGCCGGTACTTTCACTCGGTGTCCGAATACATTCGGCGCGCTCGACCGCAGATCTTCACCGCCTGGCCCACTTTTCCCAATGCGCCGCGGACCTTGTCGCCCAGGGCGCCCCGGCTGTCCAGTGCACGCGTCGAAACCGGACTGGTGAGCGGCGGGTTGATGGATACTGACTCATGATCCACGATTGATATGCCATTCGTCCATCTCCACACCCACAGCGAGTACTCTCTTCTCGACGGGGCCAACCGGATTCCTGAGCTGGTCGGCCACGTCAAGAAGCTGGGTATGGACAGTCTGGCGGTGACCGATCACGGGAACATGCACTCCGCCTGGGCCTTCTACGAGCAGGCCAAGGCGCAGCAGGTCCGGCCCATTCTGGGGTTCGAGGCCTACCTCGCCTTTGGTTCGCGCACCCTGCGCGAGAAGCCACAATGGGCTCCAGCGCCGTACAGCCATCTCGTGCTCCTGGCGCGGAACCGTGCCGGATACCGGAATCTGGTCCGACTGACCTCGATCGGGTTCGTAGAAGGTTTCTATCGCCGACCGCGCATCGACAAAGAGGTTCTCGCCGCGCACTCCGAGGGCCTGGTCTGCCTGGCAGCCTGCCTCTCAGGCGAGGTGGCGCTCTATCTTCGCCAGGGAAAGTTCGACGAGGCCAAAAGGAGCGCCGAGTGGTTCAGTCAGACCTTCGGCCCCGAAGGATTCTGGCTGGAGATTCAGCAGCACGGAATCGGCGAAGAGCGCCAGGTCACCGAAGGCATGCTGCGCCTGGGGCATGAGCTCGGCATTGGCGTGGTGGCCACAAACGATGCGCATTATCTCCGCCGGGAAGACGCCGAAGCCCACGATGTGCTGCTGGCAATCGGCACCGGCAGTGATCTGGATGATCCCAAGCGTTTCCGATTCCTCGGCCAGGAATCCTACGTCAAGTCCGAAGCGGAAATGCGGGCGCTTTTCCCGGAGCAGCCGGAGACTCTCGACAACACGGCTCGGGTGGCCGACCTCTGCGAGTTCGATTTCGAAAAGCGCTACTTTCTGCCCGTCTTCCCCCGGCCCGCCGAGTATCAAAGCGACGAGGCTCTGCTCCAGCATCTGGCCCACAGCGGCGCCGAGCAGCGCTATGGATCGCCCCTTCCGCTGGAAGTGCGGGAGCGGCTGGAGTATGAGCTCGGGGTCATCGAGCGTGCGGGTTACGCCGGCTATTTCCTGATCGTCCAGGACTTCATCGCCGCTGCCCGCGAGCGCGGGATTCCGGTAGGTCCGGGACGCGGCTCGGCCGCCGGATCACTGGTTGCGTATTCGCTGGGCATCACCGACGTCTGCCCCCTCAGGTTCGATCTGCTGTTCGAGCGATTCCTCAACCCTGAGCGGGTGTCGATGCCGGATATCGATGTCGACTTCTGCTTCGAGCGCCGGGGAGAAGTGATCGAATACGTACGGGAGCGCTACGGCAGGAACAGCGTGGGGCAGATCGTCACCTTCGGAACGATGAAGGCGCGTGCAGCCGTCAAGGACGTGGCGCGGGTGCTCCGGATCCCACCGGGCGAAGCCGACCGGCTCACCAAGCTGATCCCTTCGGGACCGGCCTACAGCCTGAACATTCGCGAGGCGGAAAAGAAGATCGACGAGCTCCGCGAGCTGGTACGGAGCAACCCGGTGTATCGGCGGCTGATCGATCTGAGCTCCCGCATCGAAGGCATCTCGCGGCATATGTCGGTGCATGCCGCCGGCGTGGTGATCGCGCCCGGGCCGCTATCGGATTATGTGCCGGTTTGCGTGGCGCCAACCAACCGGTCCAGGAGCGACGTCGCCGGCGCGCCGACCGAGGGTGACGAGTCCATCATCACCCAATACGAAATGGGGGCGCTGGAGAAGGTCGGCATGCTCAAGATGGACATGCTCGGCCTCAAGACCTTGACCGTGATTCACGACGCCGTGGCGATGATCGAGGCGGTTCACGGTGTCCGACCCGACATGGCCACCCTGGAGCTGGACGACCCCCGGGTCTACGAGTTGCTTCGTCAGGGCCGCACCGCCGGGGTCTTCCAGTTCGAGTCGCCGTTGGCCACGGATACTCTGCGGTCGATGAAGTGCGACCGCTTCGACGATCTGGTCGCCAGCAACGCCCTGCTCCGCCCCGGGCCACTGGATGCGGGAATGCACCTGGTTTTCATCCGGCGGAAGCTGGGTCAGGAACGGGTGACTTATCCTCACCCATCCCTCACCGACATCCTGGCCCCTACCTATGGCGTCATCACCTACCAGGAACAGGTGATGCGCATCGCCAATGTGCTCGCCGGATTCACCCTGGCCGAAGCCGACGTGCTGCGAAAGGCGGTGGGCAAGAAGGATCAGGAGCTGGCCAATCGCGAGGTTGCCAAGTTCGTCGAGCGCGCCGTTGCCCTGGGACATCCGCGGGGCATGATCGAGGAGCTGGGGCGGCAGATCGTTACCTTCGGCCGCTACGGGTTCAACAAGTCGCACTCGGTAGCCTACTCGATCCTGTCGTATCAAACGGCATGGCTCAAGGCCCACTATCCCGCCGAGTTCATGGCCGCGCTGCTCTCGTCCGAAATCGGAAACACCGACAAAGTGGTGCAGTACATCAACGAGGCCAGAGAGCTGGAGCTGGAGATTCTGCCACCCGATGTGAACGAGTCCGGGTTCAAGTTCACCGTGGTGGGCGAACGCAGAATCCGCTTTGGTCTGGGAGCGGTGCGGAATGTGGGCGAGGGCGCGATTGCCTCGATCATTGCGGGC
>DASUVR010000168.1:0-16495 GCA_036378855.1 Gemmatimonadales bacterium
GGAAACAGGACCGTTTCGATCAGGCCGTGTCCATCATCGAAGGTCGCGAACTCCATCGGCTCTTCGGTCTTTGCGGATACCGGTTTGGCCGCGGTCAGCATTCCAGCCATGAGGACGTGCTGCCCCACCTGCCGGTGCAGCTCGGTGCTGCGGCAAAGCCGATACTTCCGCAATCGATCGGCGTGCAGCTGCATCGGATGGGCGTCGGTGATGAAGCCGAGGGTGGCATACTCCTCGCGCCGCCGCCGATCGGGCGAGTACTCCTTGAGCACGGGCACGGCGGGCGGTAGATCATCGAACCAGTCGGAGGTGCCGTCGCCGGACCGACCGTCCGCTGGTCTGCCCGCATCAACCATCCACAACATCATCGGCCGGGTCCAGCCCTGCGCGATGGAGTCGAGAGCACCGACCTTAATGAGAAGGCGTAGATCGCCAGGCGCGATTCTGGTCCGCACCCGAAGATCGAAGATGCTGGTAAAGGGCTGTCCCGCGAGTATCCGCTCCACCGCGTTGGCCGAAAGCCCCTTCACAAATTGAAGACCGATTCGGATATCCCGATCCTTGCCGGTACACCGGAATGCACTGGCATTGATATCGGGCGGAAGAATCCTGAGTCCCATGCGCATGGCTTCCGCCACATAGGCGAAGGGCTGGTAGTACCCGCCGCCATTGGACAGCACCGCAGCCATGAACTCCGCCGGATGATGGGCCCGAAGCGCGCAGGAGTGTTGCGCAATCTGGATGTAGGAGCAGGAGTGGCCCTTGCAGAAGCTGTATCCGGCAAATGACATGATCATGTCCCACACCCGCTGGGCCGCTTCCGGATCACGGCCCAGGTGCAACGCCCCGGTGAAGAACTCCGCCGCGTAGGCGCCAAGGTGCTTGGCCGGACGTTTCTTGGAGAGCGCTTTGCGGAGGCCGTCGCCGGTGGCCGGAGACATTCCGGCAAAGGTGGTGCAGACATTCACCACGTCTTCCTGATAAACCATGATGCCAAAGGAATCGGCCAGCGTCTCCCGCAGCGAGGGATCGAGCGGCTCGTAGGGAGCCTGGTTGCGCAGCCGCTCGAGATAGAGCTGGATGTACTTGTTCGACGCCGGCCGGATCATGCTGGTGTTGAGCACCAGCAGCTCGAAGGTGTCGGCCCGGCTCTTGGCACAGAGCAGGCGTGAGGCGGGAGACTCGGTGTAGAACACTCCCATCGTTTGGCCGGTCCGGAACAGGGCTTTGGCGGCTTCGTCATCGCCCGCGGTGGACGAGGTGTAATCGATCCGGTGGTTGGTGTGGCCATGGACCGCGTCGATGGCATCCCGGATGACTGCCAGTGAGCGATTGCCCAGCAGATCGATTTTGACCAGCCCCGCATCCTCAGTGCCGTCCTTCTCGAACTGAATGACCGGCACTACCAGGTCCGGATTGCACTCCAGCTTCTTGGTTGCCGGCTCGACCGGGACGTACTCCGTCAGCGGTGTGGGGGTAATAACCACGCCACCGGCGTGTACCGACAGGTGCCGGGGCAGACCGACCAGCCCCTCTGCTGTCCGGGCAAACTCCTCCCATTGGCGGGCCAGGTTGAGACCCTGAAAGTTGGGATGCGTCGCGATCAGATCGGGAAGCCGGCGCTCTCCATCTTCGAAGAATGGAATGCGGCGAGTGACCTCCCGGATCTCACCGGCCGGGCGGCCGTGCACCTTGGCCACTTCACGAAGCGCGCCTCGAGCCTGGAAGCAATTGTGATTGGCCACCATGGCGGAGTGAAGCCGGGGATAGCGCCGAAAGACGTACTCCAGTACCTGGTCGCGCTCATCCCAGGGAAAATCGAGATCGATGTCGGGAGGGTCGCGCCGCTCCAGATTGAGGAAGCGTTCGAACACGAGCTTGGAGGCAATCGGATCGACGTGGGTAATGCCGAGGCAATAACTCACGACCGAGTTGGCCACCGACCCGCGGCCGCAATGCGTCGGCCCGTGATACACGATGTCGCGGACCACCAGGAAATAATCGGCGAATCCCTTGCGGCCGATGATGCCGAGCTCCAGGTCCAACCGCTCCTGCAGCTCGGGGGTGATGGCGGGATAGCGCCGGCGGGCTCCTTCCAACGTCAACGCCCGAAGCTGATCGAAGGCTCCCGCCGTATCGGCGATTCGGGGAGGAATCGTGCGGTTTCCGATCGGTATGGTGTAGCCGCAGCGCTCGGCGATTTCCTCCGCGGCAGATAATGCCTGGGGACAATCGGGAAAATGACGGGCCAGCTCGGGAGCGGGGCAGAGCCACGCCCGTTGCGGCCAGAGCTCGGCTGCGGGAAGGGCGGAGAGAGTGGTGTTGAGCGCAATGGCCCGGAGCAGGCGGTGGCGGCTCCATTCCTCGGCATCGGCGGCTACCACGCCGTTGGTCGCCACCACCGGCAAGCCCAATCGCCGGGCCACCGCCATGGTCTCGTGGCGTTGGCTGCCTGGGCGGAGCTCGGCGTAGAGATTGTCCGGTCCACTTAAACGGAGAGTCTGCTCGAGAAACACGGGATCGGGGGACAGGAGAATCAGGCCTTCGCGGTCGGTTGCCACTGAGCCCAGCAATTTCTCGAGCCGCTTCGCCCGGACGGCCGTACCGGCTTCGTCGGGTCGCGCCTGACAACCTCGCCACCCTTCCCCTTTCGCGCCCTCCTCAACCGGTGCGGCCGTCCGGGCTTCGCTGGATCGATTGTCCCAATGAATTCGGGTTATCGCCCGGCACAATGCGCCCCATCCGCGCTCATCGGTTGGCAGTGCGACCACCTCCTGGCCGTCCGCTACCAGGTGAGCGCCGAGGATAGGCCGGATGCCGGCGGCGGAACAGGCGCGCTGGAACTCCACCGCTCCGTACACGCCGTTAGTGTCGGTGCAGGCCAGGGCGCGGAAGCCGTGCCGGGCGGCCGTTTCGGCCAGCGCATCCGGGCTGGACACGCCGAGGCCGAAGGAGAAGTGGGAATGGACGTGCAGGTGGGTGAACATCCTCAGGCCAAGAGCGTGAGCGGGAAAAACGAAAGCGTGAGCGGTGAGCGGGACACACCAGCCTTACATTGACTGTCCGCCTGTCAAAAACTCATCCAGTATCTGATTCACGGCTTCGGGCTTATCCAGCTGAATCCAATGCCCGGTGTCGGTGACTACCTGATGAGGGAAGCCCTTGCCCACGCGGTGAAGGCTGAATGGCTCATCGTTGTGGGGCGTCACCACGGACAGGATCGGGCCTCGATACCCAGCCAATGAAGGACGGGGATCAAATCGCATGGCCTCGCGAAACAGCTGCTCGACCACTTCCTGCGGTGTGGTCCGCAGATCTGCCAGCAGGCGGTTTTTGACGGCGGCGTTGGGTCCGGCGATTTGCGACCAATATCCCTGGATAACGCTGTGGTAATCGGCCTCGAGTGCCTGGAGAAAAGAGGCGGCCTGTTCGGCAGGGATCTGGGTGCCATCGCCGATGGGGTCCAGCAGCAGCAGACCCGCCACCCGATCGGCGTGAGCCCCGGCATACGTCAGGGCGACTCCAGCGCCCAGACTGTGGCCCACCAGCACGAACCTTTCAAGGCCCAAGCCGTCAACCACCGCGCCGAGATCGCCGGCCAGCCCGCCGATCGAATAGTCACGATTGCGGGCCGGATCGGATGCCCCGTGTGCTCTGAAGTCGAACGCCACCGCGCGCCGGCTCGAGCGCAGATGCGGAAGCTGGTGAGACCAGTGTCCGGCCGTTCCGGCCAGCGAATGCGCCAGAACAACCGGTGCTCCGCTGCCCTGACCACCATCGTCCAGCGCCAGCATGCCGGTGGGGCCGGCGATTCGGGTGGGATTCATGATTCGGCTCGGACTGACCAGGGTGGACAAAGCTCGAGAATGCGCTGGTACACCGGGCAACTCGGGGCGTGGGCTCCGGGCAGATACCCGATGCTCATCAGAAACTCATTCACGATCTCTCCGCCGGTAAATCGAAACGTGCTTTTGAAGAGCTTGACCCATTCCTCTCTGCTCCGGGGGTGATGGGCGGCAAGCCAGCCGGCAAAGGAGCCGTGAGTCTTCCGGAGCTCCAGAATCTTCTGCGCGTTGGTGATAGCGGCATCGATCTTCAGCCGGTTGCGTACAATGCCGCTGTCGTTGAGCAGCCGCTTGCGATCGGCGTTGCCGTACCCGGCGACGATCTCGGGAGCAAAGCCGCCGAAGGCCCGCCGAAAGGCTTCCCGTTTCTTGAGAATGGTGAGCCAGGACAGACCCGCCTGATTGATCTCCAGCATGAGGCGCTCGAACAGCGCGGCATCGTCCTGGAGCGGGAAGCCGTACTCCCGATCGTGATAGGGCCCATGCCACTGGTGACCCGAGGCCGCATCGCAATAGGTCTCAGCCATGAGGATGTATGTTACGGGCTCTATGCGCGCAGCGATTTACGAGGGGGCCGGTGGGCCCGAAGTCATCACCATCGGTGAGGTGCCCAAACCCGAGGTCCGGCCGGATCACATCCGGGTCCGGGTGCACGCGGCCGGGCTGAACCGGGCGGACATCATCCAGCGCCGGGGACACTACGCTGCACCGCCGGGCTGGCCGGCCAACATCCCGGGACTGGAGTACGCCGGCGAGGTAGAGGCGGTACGGCCGGGCGTTACTCAGTGGCGGGTGGGTGACCGGGTGATGGGACTGGTGGGCGGCGGGGCCCAGGCCGAGCTGGTGGTGGTGCACCAGGATGAAGCGTTGCCGATTCCTGCGGGTGTTTCCTACGCAGAAGCGGCCGCCATTCCCGAAGCGTTTCTCACCGCCTACGATGCGCTGGTGACGCGAGGGCGGCTGCAGCCTCGTGAGCGGGTGCTGATCCATGCGGTGGGCAGCGGCCTGGGCACCGCAGCCTCTCAGATTGCCAAACAGCTCGGTGCCACCGTGATCGGCACCTCGCGCAGCAGCGACAAGCTGGCCCGGGCCCTGGTATACGGGCTCGACGTAGGCATCGATACCAGTCGCACGCCTTTTCCTGAGGCAATCGGGGAGCCGGTTGACGTGGTGTTCGACGTACTGGGTGGGCCGGCGCTGGCCGACAACCTGGCGGTGCTCGCGCCGCGGGGTCGGCTCATTCTGCTCGGCTTTCTGGCCGGCAGCCAGACCACTGCTGATCTGGGGCCGCTGCTGCGGAAGCGGCTGGAGATCGTGGGCACGGTCATGCGAACCCGGGGATTGGAAGAAAGAATCCCGCTGGTTCGGGAGTTCGGAAACCGAATGCTGCCGCTGTTCGAGCCGCGCTTCGGCCAGCCGGCGGCGCTCCGGCCGGTATTGGAGCGGACCTACCCCATGACTCAACTGGCAGACGCACATCGGGTGCTCGAAGGCAATGCAACCTTTGGCAAGGTCGTAGTGGTCTGGTGACGGAGAGGCGGGCGGCGAGCAGTCAGCGGCACTCCCTGCCGGAGTGCACCGGCACCATAGCGAGCATGGATGTGGTCGATGGCGTGTTGGAGGACGGTATGTCGGTACGTCGGTACGGGGGTACTGGCGCAATCTTCTCCTGCTTTGTCAGCTGAATCGCATTCATTACCGCCGGACCGCCGTTCCGTCGTACCGCCCCAGAGATCCAGCTGCGCCTCTTGCTGTGCCAGCTGATCCAGAGTGAGTGCCAGTGAACGGACTGCCAGCCGTTTCGTGTTGGCCATGGCAAAGGCTCGCCGGGCTGCATCCGAAAGCTCGGCATCGAGCACTTCGGCAGTCAGCGGAACACTGCGGGTAACGGTGGTGTAATCAGCGTAGGTGGCCTGCAGGCGCAGCCGGCCGGCGGCGAGCTTCCGGCGACGGAGTCGCTGGCCCAGCCGCTCGCTCAGCAACCGCAGGATGGGATGCAAAACGCCGAGGTCGTTGGTGTCGCTCGACAGAGTATGCACCAGGCAGAATACCGACTGCTGCTCCGGGGAGAGGACCGGACGCGGGTCTATTCCCCGGGCTCTGGCCCGGAGCACTCGGCCGCCTTGCCCGAACACCGCGCAGAGCGCGCTCTCGGAGATGCTCGCGACTTCTCCGACCAGCTCCAGCTGATACTCATCCAGCCGAAACCGCATGTCGGGATCCAGCTCGGGCAGCACTTCCAGAGGCTGAGGCGCCAGGAACTCCCGTTCATTGCCGGCCGGTATGTATAAGAGATCATTGCCGCCACTTCCGTCCGCCGCTCCTCCGGTCCGCCGGTCCGCCCGTATGGCCGCCTGGCTCACCAGCTTGTTTCCAGCGATTCCAACCGAGATTGGAAAACGGAGCCGGGCCCGTACTTCTCGTCCGAGCCGGGCCGCAACGTCTTGCGGCGGTCCGAACAGCCGGCTGGTTCCGGTGAGATCGAGAAAGGCATGGCCGTACCCTCGGGGCTCGATGGTCGGGGCAAACAGCTGCAGAATCTCGTGCAAGGCACGAGATGCTCGGGCGTAGAGCCGCGGGTTGGGCGGCACCACGATGAGATCGCGGCAGAGCCGCTGGGCCTTTTGTACCGGCATGCCCGAGGTCAACCCGGCTAATCGCGCCTCGGGTGAGAGCGCCAGAATCGTCGCCCGGTCTGCTCCCGCTCGGGCGATGGCGAGCGGACGGGTTCGGAGGGCCGGGGCCACCAGGCCTTCCAGCGTGGTACAGAAGGCGGGCGGGTCGACGAACAACACTGAACGCATAGGCGAAAAGGCGTGAACGGTGAACAGTAAACGGTGAACAGGATGCGAATTCTCTCGTGGTGAATTCCCGGTTACCGTTTACCGTTTACCGTTCACGCTTCTCCTGATCCGACCATACCGCCAGCTCGTTGCCGCTGGGGTCGGTAAAATGGAAACGGCGGCCACCGGGAAAGCTGAAAATGGCTCGCACGATGGCGCCGCCCGCCTGTTTGACCCGCTGCTCCTGCGCCTCCAAATCGAACCCGTAGATCACCACCAGGGGTCCCCCAGGAGCAACCCGGGAGGCCTTCTGGAATCCGCCGCTCAGCCGGCCATCGGCAAAGCTGGCATATTCCGGTCCGTAGTCCTCAAAGCTCCAGCCAAATGCTTCGCCGTAAAAACGCTTAGCCTCGGGGACACTGGTGACGGAGAATTCGATGTAATCGATCCTGCGATCATGTTCGGCGCTGCTCATGGCGATTTCCTCTATAACAGGACGGACTGCTCGGCCGCATCCACCACTTTGCCGCTGTGCTCGGCAGCTTCGAGCCGTTGCCGCCGCCGCTTACTTGCCTCATCGCCGGCAAACCCGTAGGCCTGACGCAGAGCATTGAGCCGGCGAGTGAGCGCATCCTGATAGCTCCGGCTGGCCATGTCGCTCCCGGCGTAATGCCGGCGATATCTCTCGTACAAAGCCGGGAACTCGCGCTCGAGTATGGGAAGGAAGCGGCGCCGCGCCGCGGGACCAAGCCGGAGCGCCGACCCGATCACGTAGCGGGCACCCGCCTCCTTCGCTGCTTCCATGAGCCGCGCCAACCCGGCCCAGTCATCGGTGATGCCGGGAATGATTGGCGCCACAATCAGCCCGGCATAGACCCCGCCTTGGGTGAGCCGCCGCAGTGCCCGCAACCGCGCCGCCGGAACCGGGGAGCGCAGCTCCAGGCGGCGGGCCAGCCGGGGGTCTGCTGTGGCCAGCGAAATGTTGACGTTCACCTCGTTCCGTTGAGAGAGCGCCTGCAGCAGGTCGAGATCACGGGTGACCAGGGGCGACTTGGTGATGATCTCGATCGAGAGCCCGTGATAGGAGCGCAACACCTCCAGAATGCGCCGGGTGAGTCGGAACCGCCGCTCGGCCGGCTGATACGGATCAGTGGCGGTGCCAATGACCAGCGACTGGCCGGCCAGCCGAGCCGGTTTGAGCGTCCGTCCCAGCACCTCGGCCACGCCGGATTTGACCAGGATCTCTTTTTCGAAGGCTTCTTCCGGCGGTAGGGCGGAACGGCGGTACGGCGGTAGATCCGTAGCGTTGTCGGCGAGTGCTGCTGGCCCGTCTGCCGCCGTACCGCCGTACCGCCGTTCCGCCCTTTCTACCACCCATCGATGGGTATCTCGGGCGTAGCAGTAGGTGCAGCCGAACTCGCAACCGACATAGGGATTGATGGACCAGAATCCCATCTGCGTGGATGCCGGCGTGTTGAGCACCGACCGCACCGAGAGCTGGATGAAGCGGGTGCCCCGGGCACGAGTGTCCAGAACAGGCAGCGGGGCAGCGGGGCGGTGTGGCAGTGGGTCGTACCAGAGATCGGGGAGCTCGATCTGTTGGATGGTTCTCTGCTCCGGAGCTGCTCCGCTCTCTTCCTGCCCGGCCGCCCCGCTGCCCGGCTGCCCCGCCTCCGTCACCCGCACAGTCCCCATCCACATTGGGTGCAACTGAAACAGCCTGATGAGGGCACCAGGGCGCCGGCGCAATCGGGACAGCGCTGAAGGGCGCTGGATGGCCGCGGGCTTACCGGCTTGGATTCAGTTCGACACAGGATGCTGGGGGATTGCGGTAGGTTGGAGAGTGTGGGGAAGAACATCGGCGACCTCGTCTTCGGGTTTTATTCGGCACTACTTTCCCGAATATATCCCGAAGACAATTCCCGTCAAGAATGAGCCCGCTGCTTCGAGCCCAGGTAGGTCCCTCGCTCGGCGTCGTACACTCGCACCTGCGTCACCAACCCCCTCTGATCCGGATCCACCACTCTCACGTGAACCAGCCTTGGATCCTGACTGGGCCGATACAAAATCCAGCTCTCCGGCGGGGCCGCCGGCTCTATCTCAGCACACACGCCGACCGGAGCCTGCTCCCGAACCGGACGGCCCGGCTTCCACAGACGGCAGGCGCCCGCTGGCGGCAACGCAGACGGAGGGATGCCCAGCGGTGAACGATCATCGGTGTCCTGAATAACCAGGCGATCCTCGAATACAACCGGTCCCGCGTCGGGGTGCCGGGTGGTGCTTTGACTGCAACCTGCCAGCCCTGCTCCAGCGAGCAGCATCGGGCACAGGCGCAAAGGAACGGGGGAAAACACGGGGAGACTCCTGTTGAGGCAGGTCGATCAGGGTAGAGCTAATTTAGGGCAATGAACTTCACCTTGGACGATGCGCTGCCGGTGCTACGGGCCACACCAGAAGTACTCCGTGCCTGGCTGAGAAGTCTGCCCGATGCATGGGTCCGCTCCAATGAGGGGCCGGATACCTGGAGCCCGTACGACATCGTCGGGCACCTGATTCATGGGGAGCGTACGGACTGGATTCCTCGGCTCGACCTGCTACTGGCCCAGGGCGACTCGCGGCCTTTCACGTCGTTTGACCGCTTTGCTCAGTTTCGCGAGTCTCGGGGAAAGTCTCTGGACGAACTGCTGGATACTTTCGCCGAGCTGCGCCGAACCAACGTTAGCCGGCTGGAGTCACACCACCTGCAAGCCTCCGATCTCGCTCGTCGGGGCCTTCACCCCGAGCTCGGCCCCGTGACGCTGGGGCAGTTGCTGGCCACCTGGGTCGCCCACGATCTCAATCATTTAGGTCAGATCGCACGGGTCATGGGACGACAGTACACCGACGCAGTAGGACCGTGGTTGGAATATCTGCCACTTCTGGGCGCCCGACGCTGATCGCCGCAAAGTGAGCCGGACCACACATTTCTGGCCGCCCTTCGAATAGCTATTTGACATGTCACCCACAGGCCGTCGGTCCTCGCCCGAGCTCGCCCAGGTCGTGGAACGGAACATTCAGGCTCTCATCCAGCACCGGCGCGAGCAGGAGGGCAGCCGTAGCGGTCAGGAACGCGTGGCGGACGCCATCACCCGGTTCACCGGGACCATGCGGTTTGTCTACATCCACCTGGTTTTTTTCGGTGGATGGGTCTTGGTCAACCTGGGCGTGTTTCCGGGAATTCCAGCGTTCGATGGTTCCTTCGTCATCATGGCCTCGTTGGCATCGGTCGAGGCTATCTTCCTTTCCACCTTTGTCCTGATCAGTCAGAACCGGATGGCGACGCTGGCGGACACTCGGGCGGACCTGGATCTCCAGATGGGCCTGTTGGCGGAGCACGAGATTACTCGCCTCATCACTCTGGTCGCCGCCATGGCGGAGCAGATGAACGTGGCGGCAGCCAACAATCCCGAGCTGGCCGAACTATCGCAGGACGTCGCACCGGAAAAGGTGATTCAAAAGATGGAGGCACACGAGCGCGCCACCGGCGGCCAGCCGGAACGGTAAGACCGGTCAGGTTTGCTTGCGGCGGACGTTCCAGGCCTCCTCGTGCGGCACCACAAAATCTTCCTCCGTCGGCGGGCGGACCATGAGGTCAAAGGCAAGGAAGAGGGTCTTGGAGTAGGGAAAGAACGCGAAAGGCACCACCAGCATCAGGGCGATAGCGGTGGCCTGCAGCAGGTCCCATGGCGGGTTGGGCCAGGTTCCCAGCAGAAAAGCCAGGACCCAGATGCTGAAGACGGTCTCCATCGCCACCAGATTGAAGAAGTACGCCCCCAGCCAATACCCCTGCTCCCCCCGTTCCAGGCCGAGGCCGCAGACCGGACAATTGGGCACCAGGTGCGACCAGGTGACAAAGATCGGACCGCCGCCGCAGTTAGGGCAGCGGAGGCGCAGTGCCCTGGCGAAGAGCGACGTTACCCGGCGCCGGGGCTGAGAAAGGTCTGGGGAAGCGGAAGGAGTCGTCATGGTGCCGCCGTCTGCTGATACTACTGGACGGTAGGTTAGCCCGCGAGGGCCCGAATCACCATGGAACCGGCAGATGCGCATCCAGCCAGCGGGACACATCGGACAGAACAGCCTGCGAGTCGAAGTCCGCAAACAATCCGTGATACGCTCCGGGATATTCTCTGAATTCCCGGTCGGGTTGGCGCAGCCGGGAGAAGAATTCCCGGCTCCCATCAGGCGGCACCATTCGGTCGGCCGATCCATGCAGCAGAAGGAGTGGAACCGAAAAGTTTTCCGCTTGGTCCTGCACTCGAGCGATAGTGGAAGTCACTTCGGTGGAGAGCCGTGCGGTACCCCATCGGTGAAACAAGGGGTCCCCGAGAACCGCCTCGACCACGGCCGGATCCCGGGCCAGCCCGCTCAGGTCCATTCCCACCCGCAGAGCGAAACGGGGTGCGATCCGGGAGAGCACCCGGCCGAGGGCCATCAGGAGGGGCGGCACGCCCAGCTTGCCGAGCGGCGGGGCCGCCGCGATGACACCCGCCAAACCATCGGGGTAGCGCAGAGTATACTCCAGGACAATCAGCCCTCCGAGGCTGTTTCCCAGGAGGAAGAGCGGGAGGTTGGGTTGCCAGCTCCTCACTTGGTCCAGAAAACATCGAAGGTCGTCCCGGTACTGATCCCAGCTCTTCACGTACGCCCGTTGACCCGGTGAGCGGCCGTTCCCTCTCAGATCAAAGGCGTAGAGCGCAACGCCCCGGGGAGGAAAGAACGCCGCCAGACTGGGGTACAAACCGCTATGGTCTCCCAGACCGTGCAGGTTCACCAGTACGGCCGCGGGGGCTCGAGCCGGGAGCCAGCTCTGAAAGAAGAGCTCGGTGCCGCCCGACCCGGTGAACCGTCCCTCCTGATGGGACGTCGGCATGCTTGACAAAGTCATCCTCCACTTCGAACATAGTGGGCGCGCTTCCTGGCGTGCAGGACACACGCGGACGAATCGAAGCTCCTCGAGACAGCTTAAACCAGCCATAGTCTCTTTCGCACGGCCTTCAGACAGCCGGTACGTGCAGCTTCTCATTGGCGCGAGTTGACCCACGCTTTTCACCGGTGTGTCGCAGTCCTGCTCCTCCTGGTCCTCATTCAACGCATAGAGGTAATGGTGATGGCGTATAACACTTGGGGCTCCAAGCTCGCCGCCGTAGCGGCGCTCGCGGTCTTGTCAGTGGGATGGGTAAATCCGGCCCACGCGCAGTTCGGAAAGCGGCTCAAGGATGCGGTCAAGCGGACGGCCGAGGACAAGGCGATTACCAAGGCCACCGATGAAGAGAGCAAGGCGATCGACAGCGCCATGGCGGGCGGCGGCAAAAAGGGCGATAGCACAGCCGCCGCAGCTGCTCCGGCCGGCCAGACCGGCGCGGCGCCGGCGGCCACCGCGGGGGCGGCTGGGGCAGGGACAGCGGGAGCAGCGGGCACAACCGCCGCGAGCTCGCCCACCGATAAGAAGGCCTGGGCCAACTATGACTTTGTGCCGGGCCAGCGGACGCTCTTCTTTACCGATTTCACCGAGGATCAGGTCGGGAACTTTCCGCAGCGGCTCGAATTCAAGAACGGGCAGCTGGAAATCGTCGAGTTCGAGGGGGGACAGCGCGCGCTCAAGGCCTCGAGCGATGGTGTCTTCAGCATTCCCCTCCCGGAGATGCTGCCGGAGAAGTTCACCCTCGAGTTCGATATCATCAATCGGAAGTCTCTGGGTGTGGCGGCAAACACCATCACCATCTACGGCGGCACCGAAGCCAAGTCCACTGATCAGGGCATGGAAGTCGGCTGGGGGCCCAATGCGCTCGCCACCGTGGGCGGCGGACTGGAGAATCAGTACATCTCCAGCAAGGACGCAGACAAGCAGGGCTATGTGGGCCACCCCACCAGTTTCCGCATTCTCGCCGATGGGAAGTACCTGAAGGCCTATGCCGACGAGAAGCGCCTGATCAACCTGCCCAAGGCGAACTTCGTCCGAGCCAAGGCCATCACGGTGAAGCTCGACGGCCGGGATGATGAAGACAATGCGGTGTACCTGACCCGCATCCGGGTGGCGGAGAGTCAGAAGAGCATCTATGACGCACTGGCGTCGATCGGACGGTGGACTACCCAGGGCATTCTGTTCGACACCGGGAAGTCCGACATCAAGCCGGAGTCGACTCCCACCTTGAAGGAGATCGCGGCAACGCTCAAGCAGCACCCTGAGCTCAAGATCGAGGTTCAGGGACATACCGATAACGTGGGCAAGCCTGACGCCAACCTGAAGTTGAGCCAGGCCAGGGCCGACGCGGTGAAGCAGGCGTTGACCACGGAATATGGGATAAGCCCGAGTCAGCTGACGGCAAAGGGCTACGGAGACACCAAGCCCGCCACCGACAACAAGACCGCGGAAGGCCGGGCGAACAACCGCCGGGTGGAGTTGGTCAAGTCCTGAGGTAAACCCACGAGGCGCCGCTCCAGAGAGCGGCGCCCTCGTTCCTGCTACATGCCCGCACCTTTCAGCCGGGCCGCTACCAGCTCCATATCCTTCTTTCGAAGCTCCGCCGCGCGGGGCTTGAGCGCGGCCACCACATCGGCGGGCACCTCCTGCTGCATCCGCTGAATCTGGGCCTCGTTTCCCTTGCGCAGCTCGTCCCGCTGCGCCTGGGGCAGGCTGATGGTGTCGATGCCGCCGAGAGACGGCGTGAGATAGCCCACCACGGCGGACAGATTACTGCGGATGAACTTATAGCGCTCAGGGTCGATCCCGGCCGCCTTCGCTCCAGCTTCCACCGTTGCCATCTCCTGCACGCCCATCATGGCATTCAAGGTGTCTTCGCTGCTCCGCGCGCTCTTGAGCTTGGCGCCGGCTTCACGCACCGCCTGCAGTTCGCCATCCATCCCCTTGGTCCAGCGTTCGATGTCGGCTGGTGTAAGCGGGGCCGAGGTGGAATTGCCGGTGGGCTGTGCAGCCGGAGCGTCGCTGGATGAAGTGTCCTGGGCAGCGGATTCCTCGCTGGAGGCAGTGTCCGCGGAAACGTCGGGTTGAGCGTCCTTGCGGCCGCATCCGAAGAGCAGCCCAACGGCGAGTAGGCCGGCTGACGCAGCCTGAGAACCAAAGGCTCTGAACATGGATCCTCATTGGGGGAGAGTCGACGGGATTGGAAACGGTGCCAGTATAGAAAGCAGCGGGAAGGCTGTCCAGGTGATCTCACGATACCACGACTGGTTCTCCTTCCCGGAGCCAGGTGTCTACCGCAGCCCGAACCTCCGTTACGGAGCGACGTGCCGGAGTGGTGGCTGAACTGCTGGAGTGGTCGTGAGGCAGAAATTCGAGCAGGTACAGAGTGGGTCCCGCGTTGCGCGCGTGCTCGGCCACGAATGCCGCGAGAGCGGTGCGCCAGCCCTCGGCGGGCTCGGGACGCGGCACCGGGCCCCGGCGATGCCGCTCCAACTCGCGGATGATCTGGCTCCGAGGGAGCCCCCGGCGCTGATAGCGACGACGGTGGTCTCGCTCATCGTCCAAGGAGCTCTCCTGGCGAGGCCGAACCAGATCGCAGGAGCAGTAGCCCACCAGAAGCTGAGCTACCGTCCTGGCTGATGGGTGCAGGCGAGTCAGCCGGGCTCGCTCAGCCGAGGGGGCAAGATCGGCCGTCAGGCCCGACGGCAGCATCGAGCGGATCTCACTCAGCGTCAGGGGACTGGCGATGGTAAGGAAGAAGCACATAGTAGGTCAGACGCCAGTCGTCAGTCGCCAGTCGTCAGTCGCCAGTCACCTGCCGTGTATGGAGATCAAAAATCCGGATCAGGGTTTGCATCGGAGAATCACGGCTGGGACTTTGATCTGGGGACTGACGACTGAGGACTGACGACTGGCGACTGACTCCTGTCTCAGATCGGCAAATCATCGCGGACCAGCACCAAAATCGCCGCCTGCGGCACCACCAGGTACTTCCGCTCGTCAAAGGTGATCTCCACGGCGGCCTTCCGAAAAAAGATGGCGTGGTCGCCGACCCGGGCTTGCATCCCGCGGCTGCGGCCCTCGCGCGCATCGATCTTCCAGGGCTCATCGTCCAGAGTGCTGAGGTCGGCCACTGGGGTTCCCGGACCCGTGGCGACGATCAGCCCGGTCTGCACCTGCTGGGCATCGATTGCGGTGGCCGGAAGGTACAGACCCACCCGGGTCCGCTCGTCGCCATCCTCGGGTGTAATGAGCACCCGGTCTCCTACCACCAGCAGCTGCTTCTTGGGAAATTCCATTAACCGTTGGTTCCGTCGCCTTTGGACCCGTTGGCTCCGGCTTCGGCCTGATGCACGGTGACCAGGTCTATGATGCGGAGGCTCCGGGTGGCGGTCGGCAACCTGAGGGTTACCTCCTCGCCCACCTTTCCGCCACCCAAGGCACGGCCCAGAGGTGAGGCCAGAGAGATGTGGCCGGCATCGATGTCCATCATTTCGGCCAGCACCACGACGTAGGTATCGGTTTCGTTGGTATCCAGGTCCAGGACGGTTACCCGGGACCCCAGGCCCACGCGGTCGGTTGGGGCCTCGGTATTGGCCAACTGACCCAGCTGATTCAACCGCTGATGCAGCTGCCCCAGCCGGGCCTGGACGAACTGCTGTCGTTCAAGGGCGGCCTTGTACTCGGAGTTTTCGCGCAAGTCACCGAGCTCCACCGCCTGAGCGATGGCCTGAGGCAGCAGGATATTGAGTTCGTGGCTGAGCTGGTCGATTTCGCGGCCAAGCTTCTCTCGCATTTCACGGATCATTGGTGCAACCAGGCGTAAAAAGGAATCGGCCCGGAGATGAGATCTCCAGGCTTGAGGGAACTCCGTCAAAAAGATACCATCGGCAGCAGCATGGCGGAATGCCGTGTGTTTTCCTTGACACCTTCGGAGGTCAAGGGTAAAGTGCTGCTGGCTCAGGCTTTTCCATGCGACTTTGAGGGCTCTTACGAACAGGATGAACGCGTAATGTTGAGGACCGCTGCCTGGCGCTCCCGGTGGGTCACCGCGCTCTGCCTGCTCGCTGTCGGGCTCGTCGGCTGTAGCCCGGAGCACTATCCCCAGACCACACTCCTTCCCCGCGGCGATTTTGCCCGCATCGCCGACCACCTCCTTGACACCACGGTCAAGTGGGCGCTGCTCGTGTTCGTGTTGGTCGAAGGACTGCTCCTTTATGCCATCTTCCGGTTCCGGGGTAAACCAGAGGATCCGGAGCCGCACCAGACCCACGGCAACACCACGGTGGAAATCATCTGGACCGTCATTCCCGCCCTGATCCTCGCCGCCATCGCGGTTCCAACAGTCCGCGCCATCTTTCAGACCAACGCCACCCCAGGCAAGGACGCCTTGACCATCGAGGTGGTGGGCCATCAGTGGTGGTGGGAGTTCCGCTATCCGGAATACAACCTGACCACCGCCAACGAGCTGCACGTGCCGGTGGGGCGGACAGTGTCGCTCCGGATGGGAAGCGCTGACGTCATCCACAGCTTCTGGGTCCCGCAGTTCGCGGCCAAGCGCGACGTCTTTGCCAACCGGGAAACCCGGCTGTGGTTCAAGGCGGAGGTCGCAGGCGAGTACCCGGCCCAGTGCGGTGAATTCTGCGGAATCCAGCACGCTCGCATGGCCTACCGGATAAAGGCTCAGCCCGCGGAGGAGTTTCAGGCCTGGGTGGCCCACATGCAGACGCTCGGCCCGAAACCGCCGGCAGGCACCAAGCCCGCGGAGGGAAGCAAGCCGGCTGCGTCATCGTCCCACAGCGCGGTCCAGACGGCAAGCGCCGGAGCGACGGTTCAGCAGCCGGGCACCGCTCAGAAGCCGCAGGGCTCGGACTATGCCACCGGCGAGCAGCTGTTCATGACCAAGG
>DASUVR010000169.1:0-5235 GCA_036378855.1 Gemmatimonadales bacterium
GTATAAGATATGTTATGTTAAGTCCGGTTGGGGAAAAGTGTGGAGAACCGGTTCCCTGCCGAGGATGAAGCGCGCAACTAGTTGTTTAGAATTAACTTACGAGACTGGTGGAAAATCAGTTAAACGCTATCCCACACTCCGCGGTAGACCAGCCGACCTTGGCCAACCAGCCACACCTCTGACGCCTTGCCTTCGGTGAGACTGGCTCGGACCGTGAGCTCGGGTCCTCCCCTGCTTCGAAAGACCGTCGGCAGCCGTGCTTCGCCTTGGTGGGCCAAGGCCAGGGCAGCAGCAACGGTCCCGGTGCCGCAGGCCAGCGTTTCTCCCTCGACGCCTCGCTCATAGGTTCGAATCAGCCAGAGCCCGTTTACCCCTGCCGCTGGGGACACGAAGTTGATATTGGCTCCGGCGGGGCCAAATACCGGCTCGAAGCGCAGTGCTTTCCCCCGGGTGGGCACGTCCACTTTCTCGATGTCCTCTACCCGCACGACCACATGGGGATTCCCCACTGTCAGGAAGCTCATCCAGAGCTCCCCCGTGGCCGGCACGGCAGTGGGAGGGTTTGGCAGAAGCTCCAGGTCCGGCAGGTTGATCTCGGCCACTTCGGTGGACGGCGCGGCCCGAACCCGCACGGGGCCGGCATCGGTCAGAAGGCAGAACTCTCCGGCCGGTACCATCTCCAGGTAAGCGGCGAGCCGGCCGCTGCACAGGGCCGCGTTGCCGCACATCGCGGCCCGAGACCCGTCGGAATTCCAGTAGGACATCCGGACGGCTTCAGCGGTTGCAGGCGTGAGGATTACCAGCCCGTCTGCCCCTGCCCCGCGCCGACGATCGCATACCGCGCGTATGCTCTCGGGAGACCACAAATCCCCCGGGCTGGATCGACCATCCAGGATTACGAAGTCGTTACCCGACCCGCTCATCTTGTAAAAGACGGTGCCTCTCACAGGCGCCTCATCAGGGCCTGCAGGCGCAGCCACCAGACCATCCAGATCGCTTCGCGCACGATCCGCTTGTTCATCTTGCTCTGTCCCTCGATCCGGTCGGTAAAGACGATGGGGATTTCCCGCAGCCGGAACCCCTTCTTCCAGGCTCGAAAGCTCATTTCTATCTGGAAGGCATAGCCATTGGAGCGGACCTTCTCCAGATCGATGGCCTCGAGCACCTCGCGGCGGAAGCACTTGAAGCCTCCGGTCGAGTCCGCCAGCGGCAGCCCCGTGATCCAGCGGGCATACTCGTTGGCGCCGATGGACAGGAGGAGGCGCGAGATCGGCCAATTGATGACATTGACCCCGGTCCGGTATCGAGAACCGATGACCACGTCGGCGTCGTTGATAGCCCGGATGAAGTCGCCAAGGAACCTGGGGTCGTGGGAGAAATCGGCATCCATCTCGAAGATGAGATCGTAGCCCCGGTCCAGAGCCCAGCGAAACCCCGCCAGGTACGCCTTGCCCAGCCCCGACTTGCCCGGCCGGTGCAGCACGTGAACCCGGGGAGTGGAGGCCGCCAGCTCGTCAGCCAGCTGGCCAGTGCCGTCGGGAGAATTGTCATCCACCACGAGCACTTCGATGCGCGGGTCCTGTTGCAGGATGGCCGGCACCACGAGCGGGAGGTTGACGCGCTCGTTATAGGTGGGAACGACGACGAGGATTCGCTCAGCCACGGCGCTGACGAAGGCCCAGCACCGCGGCCGCACCGGTGACCAGCAACACGATGATCCAGGTTGCAGCGGTAATACCGGCCGCGAGCTGCACGATCTTGGGGCGATAGCGAAGCAAGACCCGATGTTCCCCTGCTCGAGGGAGGGCAACGCCCATCAAGGCGTGGTTAGTCTGAATGACAGGGACCGGGGTGCCATCGAGCTCTGCCTGCCAGGAGGGATGGTAGGTACGGCTGACGCTGAGCAAGGCTGGTCCAGTCGTGCGCACGTGAATGGAGAGGGTGTCATCGCCATTTCCGTCAATCGTGGCGGTACCGGTGCCTCCAGCCTGACCAATGGCCAGTACCGCCTGATTTACGATCGCCGTCTTGGAGGGGTCGAAGGTGGGCGACCAGAGTAGCTCCACTCGACGCGCCGAATCGGGCTCGACCTGAACCTGGGGTACCACTGCCGCCGGAGACACCGCTCCGTCGTTGACGTATACGGCCACCCGCTGATCCGCCCCCAGCAGGCGATAGCCCGGCAGGTCCACCTGACCGGGAAGAAGGACGTATCGTGCAGCCAAGGCCCGTAGGGTTCCGCTGTTCAGCAAGCCAACCCAGTATTGCTGGAGCTCGGCCGATGTTCTGGCGGTTTGGCGGACATCATAGCGGGTAAGCGCATTGTACCATCGTAGCTGGTTGCCGTGATAGCCGAACACCTCGGGAACGCCATAGGTAGCAAGAAACCCCTCGGGATACACCCCGCCAACAGCGAGCACCCGTTCTCCTGGAGCCAGGCGGTTGCGCAAGGCTTCGATACCCGGATCGGGCGGGAAGAATTCGTCGTACCGGACGATCTGGATGTATCGGGCATCAACGCGGAGGAGATCGAGGGCGGTCAGAGCCAGAAGAATCATGACGACATGGGAGGCTCGAAGACTCCCCCGGCTCCACAGCAGTACTGCCCCGAGAGAAAGCCCACAGAGCAGAGCGATCGCGAGCGCGCCCCCTACGATTCGCGTTTGATTGGCGGCGAAGGCGGCTGATCGGTCAATACCCTCTGGCGCTCCGAACAGAGAAACCCAGGTCTGATAGAGCCCGTTTCCTCCTGCCAAAGTCATGAGAGCGATCAACAATGCCAGCACTGCTCCGGCAACCAGGGCGATGCTTGCAATTCGACGCGCGCGAGGGTCTTCCGACGCCAGCACCCGATCGATCAAGAGTGTGGCCAGGATGGTGAGCGCTGCAATGGCGATGAATGTCGCCAGACTCGGCGCCCGAAAATTCTTTAGTCCGGGCACAAGTAAGTAGAGCACCCGGAATATCGGTGTGCCCGAGCCCAAGGCATAGAGCAGCGCTACTGCCGCCATCCCGCCGAAGGCCCAGCGTCTCGGATCTCCTTTCAGGCCAATCACGCCAGCGATCCCGAGCACCAAGACCAGCGCCCCTCCGTATTCGGAGTTGTGTTTGAACGGGTTTTTCCCCCAGTACGTCTCCGACTGAACGTCGGTGCCGGAGAACTCCGGTATAAACAAGGAGACCGCTTCCTGGGCGTGAAGCGACCAGCTGGAGGCGTATTCGAACCCCCGCCCCGGCCCAGCGCGGGGCGAATCTTCCCGGAGATAGCGATACATCGGGACCAGCACCACGGAGGCAACGCCGAGCGCCGTTACCGCCGCGAGCATACCGCCTGCGAGAACGTTGGCCAGAGTGGCTCCATCCCGCCGGCGGGTCCACAAACTGCCCACAGCATATCCGGCCAGGGCGATGTAGGCGTAGTATGCCAACTGGGGATGGGCCACTACCATGAGCCCGGCCACGACGCCGAGCCATACGAAGCGAAGCCAAGAACGCCGATCCAGGGCCGTAATGAGAAGCCACAGCGCGCCAGGGAAGAGCGCAGTGACATACATCTTTCCGTCCTGTCCTCCCCAGACCAGGCTGACCAGATTGGACGAGAGCAGGTAGGCCGAGCCGGCGAACAAGGCGGTGTACCGACGGGCTCCCAAGGCTCTCGCCGCGAGATACATGAATACGCCGGCGAGATACACGTGCAGAATGAGCTTCCACGCCAGTGCGCTGGTCAGGGGCAGCAGAAAGTGCAGGATCGAAGTGGGATACAGAATATCTCCGCTGCCTGCCTCGACCGTCGGTACCCCGCCGAAGAGATATGGGTTCCAGAGGGGTAACCGGCCCAGTGCTCGAACGTGCTCCACGAAAAATTTCCGGAACATGATCCCAGCTGCGATCGTATCCTGTCCCAGGAGCATTTCGCCGGGGCCGCTGAGCAGGTACTGGCGAAAGGCCAGCAGTGTCAGCACGGCCATGACGGCGAACGGGATCCAGCGGGGGATGTTGTCGAGCTCGGATGAAGCGGATCGTTCCACTCAGGCCTCGCGAACGGATGAAGCGCTAGCTGCGCTCCGGCGGAGAAGAAAAGGGATGGTTGGAAGCACCTCGGTGCCGGTGAGCAGCAGCCGGCTGGCAAGGGCTAGCCCAGCGGCAGGCTTGAGGCCTATGTCACCAGCCAGCATCAGGAGAAAGACCGACTCGCGAGGCCCCAGTCCACCGGGGGCGAACAGCGCGACGAACCCCACCAGGTAGGAGCAGGTGAACACCCCGATTGCCTGCCTCAGCCCGAGATGGACGCCAGGCAAGACCCCTCTGGTGAGTAGAACGAGTGCGGCGCCATAGGCTACCCAGGCAAGAAGGTTGGCGGCAAAAGCCAGCAACAGCCAACCTGGTTGAACGGCCCGGAGCCGGGGAAAAGACGACGGAAGGAGTCGGCCGATGCGGTTCAACATGGGTTGGGATGTGAGCATAACGATACCGGCGGTACAGGCCAGCAGTACGGCCGCGGCCGCCGGATACATCTCTGCTCCTGCCGTCTGGAATGCCTCACGAGCGGTCAGCGCCACGATCACCGCCCCACTTCCGAGGGCCAGCGCTTGCAACACCAGAGCTCCGGCAACCGCAACAGAGGGATCCACTCCCGCCCGCTGGGCGAGCACGGCTGCGCCTGCGACCGCCCAGACTTTTCCGGGCACATACTTTCCCAGACTGGCGAGAAACCAAATCCGTGCAGCGGTCCAGAACGGAAGCTGTTCTCCCATGCTGAGCACCACCCGGCGCCAGGCTTCGATCAGCACCGCATATCCGGCGAAGACCACCAATACACTGGCGAGGAGCCATGTGGGGGAGAACCGCCATTCCAATGGCTGCGCCCGCAGCTCCTGCCAATTGAGAACAAGGGAGCGTACCGCCAGAATTACCAGGAATGCGCCGGCTGCGAATTGCAGAACCTTCCAGAAACTAGGCCGCGCCACCGGGCCTACTCGATTGCACCTGGACCTGAACCGACTCCCCGCTTTCGTCTTCCAGGGCAACGAGGGTTCGATGTCCTAGAGGAGTCGTCAGCAACACCCGTCCGTCCGCCGAAACCCGGTCAGCCCGAACTGATCTTCTAAATCGGCGCCACTGAACCAGCTTGTGGGCCGAGCCAAAGTACGGTCGGTCGTCGGCCAGCGCCTGAAGCAGGCTGACAAAGGCCGGCTCCGCTCCGGGAAATCCGAGCGCCTCGACAGTGTTGGGATG
>DASUVR010000170.1:0-4133 GCA_036378855.1 Gemmatimonadales bacterium
CCGACCAGGGCGCCCAAGCGTGCCGCAAGGTCCTGGCTTGAGCGCACTCAGCTCTCTGGCGCTGCTATCAGTACGACTGACTTGGCCACCGCCCCGCCAGCGGAATCGTCCAACCCGAACCTAGCGGTAGCCGACGCAGCTGCTCACTCCGTGTAGGCAGCCGACGGATGACGAGACGGGAAGCCTGCTCGTCTACTGCTGGGTGAGTCTCCTCCGGACCGCCTGACGATCGCACGACGACCAGCCCATCGCCGACCGAGGATCGCCAGCATTCCCGAGGGTCCGATCAGGGGTGGCCGGCCTGGAAGTGGCATAGACCTTCAGAAAGCGAATGCCTCAGCGAGGCCGAGCGCTCGCACTCGTTCGGGTTTTGCCTGCCGTGCTGGCCTGGTTCGAGGCATCGGAGGCACCACCAGCACCGGCACCTCCGCGGTACGTACCAGCTTATCAGTCACACTGCCCAGGATGAACCGCCGAATTCCTCCCCGCCCGTGTGTGGCCATAGCTATCAGGCTTACCTGTCCGGGGCGGGCCAGCTCGCGCAATTGCTGGGCTGGTCCGTCGGTGCCAATAAGCGCCATTCCCGAGGCCTTTACCCCCTCGCCCCGAAGACGCTCGGCAGCGAGCCTGACATACTCCTCGGCGGAGGCCCGCGCTGTTGCGGTCAGGTCCTGGACGGAGGTTTCAGGTAGCGCCCTGTCAGGCTCAGCGACAATCGGGACCGGGTAGACGATCTGGACTACAGTCAGCTCCGCGTCCCACAGTCTGGCCAGTGCCGCCGCGGGCTGGAGTGCCGTCTCCGCCAGGGTCGAGCCGTCCAAGGGGACAAGAATTTCGCTGGGTTGGACGTCGGGTGCTGCAACCCCGTCAGCGGGCCGGATGACCATGACTGGTATTCCGATCCGGCGGATCAGTTGGTCGGTCACGCTGCCGAGCCAGGCGCGCTCCAGTCCACCTCGACCGTGCGTCGTCATGATGACGAGATCGGCTCCTATCTTCCGCGCCTGTTTTACCAGGTTGGTTGCAACTGGGCCATGCAGGAGAGCGGAAGAAACCGAGTCTCCCAGCCGCTCTCTGGCCCTTGCGGTAAGCTGCAACAGATACTGCCATGCCAGCTCCACGGGCTCGACGGGCAAGCGGTCCTGATAGACAAAGACAAACTGCACCTTGCTGCGGGACCGCTCAGCGAGAGTCAGCGCATAGGGGATTGCCGCTTCGGCCAAGGTCGAGCCATCCACCGGCACCAGAATCGAGTGAAACGCGGTCTTGTCTGACATGATTAACACCTCCTGGCCCTGAGTGAGAGCTTCATGCGACAATTTGCCTTCGACTCTCGGCAGCAAGCTTGAAGCTGGAGTGAAAGAACCTTCACCATCCGGGAAGGCGGCAAACAAAGACCCCGGAATGAATCCGGGGCCAGAAGGTCGTCGAGGACCGGGCGTCGTTACTTGATGGCGATCCGGTTGGCCACCGCGGGAGCCACCTTGGGAAGGTGGATCACCAGCAAACCGTCCTGATAGGTGGCCTTGACCTCCTTCTCTACGACCGGAACGGGCAAGCGGATCTTCCTGACGAACTTCCCGACCTCACGCTCGCGTCGTAGATACGTCTCACCCGAGACCTCGTTCATCAGCTCCCGGCGGCCCTGAATTGTCAGCAGGTCGCCGGTGAGATTGATGTCCAGGTTCTCCTTGTGGACGCCGGGCACCTCCAACCTCACCACGAACTCCTCCGTGTTCTCGGTGAGATCCAGCACCGGATACCATTCGGTGGTGGCGGTCTCATACGGGAACGGCGGAATGAATGGCTCGGTCAGGAACCCTGGGGTGGTGAAGCGATCGAAGAACCGCTCCATTTCCTCCCCGATCTTCCCCGTCATGGGGGCCAGCTTCGCAACTCGCATAAAACCTCCGGTGAAATCGAAGTTGCGGGAGCAAGATAGTATGTGACGATTGAAGACTTCGTGAACCTCACGTGAGAGGTTGTCACGAAGAGCTCGGAAGACTCTCACGCGGGTCGAACGGGGCCTCTTGCTAATTGCCCTCTGGAATCTCCGCGCCGTGACATACGGTGCACGCCTGCGAGTTCTTGCGCCGCAGGGTCTGCGGATCGAAGCCGGGACCGTGCGGGTTGAACCGCCGGCCGCCTACCACCGAATGGCAGGTGAGACAATCCCGCTCGGCATGGCAGGTGACGCAACTCTCCAGATTTTGCCGTGCCGCCTGGCCATGATTCAGCGTAAAAAACTGCTTGGCATCGTGGTAGCCGCCATTCAACGCTCCCTGCGCAGATAACCCCGCTTTGACATGACAGTCAGAGCAGAATTGACCGGTGTTGTGGCAGTCGCTGCAGCTGGTCTCTCGAGTATATGCCGCCGCCGGATGACGAGACAGAAAGCCTGCCGGATGGTATCCCGGCGTCGGATCCGCCGGGTTGGGCCGGTGGCAGTCGAGACACTGGGGACGCACATGACACCCTTCGCAGGACTGGGGCCGGGCATCGGCCACCGGTCCATGAATCTCGGAAAAATCCTTGCCGTGCGAGGGGGGCCGCTCTCGCTCGGTGCGCGCGCCTTTGCCTCTTCCTGGCCCAGCCACCGGGAGCACTCGCACCGTAGCTGGCTTCCCGATATGACAGGTGAGGCAGCTCTCCTGAGTATGGCAGGTGGCACAGGTACCCGGAGCCTTGCGGGCCGGCCCTCCGTGCCGGAACAGGAACTCGGGGTCGTGATGATCGGCCGGAGCCTCCAGCTTGGTCTTCACGGCGGTCGACCGGGGATCCACCGCCAGAGCCTGGATCACCGGCACCTCGGGAGCATTCACGTGGCATTGGATGCAAAAATCCCGGGCATGGCACGTAGCACAGGCTGCCGAAACCTTGAACGTTCCGCCGGAGGAGTTGACCTGCTTGCCATGCCCGCTGAACGCAAAGCCCGGTTGCTTGTGCGACTGGGGAATCGGGAACTCCGCCACATCCCGCGGAGTGAGCCGGGACGCCTGGGCCAACGTGAAATGACAGGTTGCGCAGCTGGTGTCGGGCGCAGACAGGTGGGCAGTCTGAATGCCATGGCAGCTGAGGCAGCTCTGAACCACCGCCAACCGAACCTGCATTCGTCCTTGGGGTCCGGCGTGGCACGACTCACAGCTCACCGTTGAGTCCTTCGCCAGAGCCGTCCGCACCGCCTTGGCATGACCGCCATGAGTAAACCGAAGGTTGGTTCGCGGCGGACCGGAAGGCGGCTGCCATTCTACCCCCTTCTCGACCGTTCCGTCATGACAATCGGCACATGCACTGGCGGCAGGCCAGAGTGGCCGATCCGACTCCAGCACTCCAGCATGGCAACTGACGCAGCTGGGGAAGAGCTTCCGATGCTGCCAGTGATCAAACGGTTGGCGCTCCTGGGAGAGACCCTGACGGGCTCCGCCGCCGAGCAAAGCGAAGACAGCGAAGATGGTCCAGTGGAGCTTCATCGGGTTCCGGCTGGAGCCCGGGTTCGGAGCGCCCGCGGAAGCCGCGTGTGGTCCGCTCCGCTTCCCAGGTACAAGGTGACCCCTGCATGCAGCCGAGTCTGATTCCAATCGATCCCGCTCACATCCGGCCGCCGCCGATCCTCTCGATAATGCGCCCCGCCCAGTGCCAGCCGTAACCGTTCGCTGGAACGCCACTCCGCATCCAGACCCAACACATCCACCCCCGTCTCCTCGAACCGAAATTCCAGTGGCCGGTCCAGGGTGGAGCCATAGGCCGTCAGGGTGAGCTGAGCCAAAGGCACGGCGCTGACGCTGGCCTCGAATCCGTGGGAAGAGGCCCCGGGTCCGTATTCCTCGCGGTATCCCGCATCGAAGGTCCACACCGAATTGGGGCGGTAGGAGGCCCCGACTCCCAGGCGCCAGCCGTCGTCGTCCACATCCACCAGCGGGGTCGAGGTCTCGGTAGGTGAGTAGCCGTATCGCTCCCACCTGCCTCTCAGCTCCAGCCGGGCAACCGGGTGCACCCAGAGCGAAGCATTCACGGCGTGGTACGGCACCGGACTGAAGGCGCCCCAGATGGTCCAGAGATCGAAGTGGGGCCGGTATTGCCGCGCGCCCACCAGTGCGGTAACGACGGAAGTCGTGTAGCGCAGGCTCAGGTCG
>DASUVR010000171.1:0-3461 GCA_036378855.1 Gemmatimonadales bacterium
GACCTGCTGGAGCACCATTCGGAGACGTTCGGCGGGGCAGAAGATTGGAACGTACGCAACCGCAACAACCAGATCGTGGCCAGCGGGGTGTACTTCTATCATATCGAAGCTGGTGACGCCCGGCGGGTAGGCCGGTTTACCGTCGTGAACTTCGCTCAGTAGCAGCCAACGGGAGGGGGTCGGTCCAGCCGGCCCCCCACACACCAGGAGATGGGGAGCATATGAGTCACACCACAGCACGAACCCTGGCCCTGATGGCAGCCCTGCTGAGCGGGCTTCCTGCGGCCGCCATGGCGCAGGACGACATCAACCAGGACAACACCGCATACGGAACCACGTCGGCCGAGTTCCTGCTCTTTGGAGCCGGGGCCCGGGGGACGGCGCTCGGGGGAGCCTTCTCCGCGATCGCTACCGACGTGAGCGCGATGTACTACAATCCCGCCGGTCTGGCGCTGATGCCCAGAGCGGGCGCCACGGTCGGCACCTATGATTACGTGGCAGACACTCGGTACAGCTGGGGCGGGCTGGCATTCCCGTTCAGCGGCGGCTCGAGGGCGGTGGGCATTCAGATCGGAACATTTGGCTTCAAAGACCAGCAGGTGTACACGGTCGAGCAGCCCGAGGGCACCGGCTCGGTTTATTCCGTCAGCGAGACCTTTGCCGGCCTGACGTTCTCCCAGAACTTCTCCGACCGGTTTTCTGCCGGCGTCACGGCTAAGGGCATATTCGACAACCTCGGCAGCGCCTCAGGCAATGCGTTTGCCGTGGACTTCGGTACCAGCTTCCACTCGGCCCTGAGCGGCCACCCGGTTCGCTTCTCCTTCGTGGTGGCCAACCTCGGAACCAACCTGTCCTACAGCGGAGAGGCGCTGGAGACGACGGCCCCTCGAGAGCCAATTCCCGGGGAGCCGGATGTACCGAACAACCCCCAGCCGTCTCAATTCAAGACCACTGGGTATAACCTGCCCACGACGTTCCGGGTGGGCCTGGCGTACGATCTGATTACTGGAGACAACAACCGGCTTACGGTGCTCTCCGACTTCAACCAGCCCAACAACAACAGCGCCGGCTTCTCCGCCGGTGGCGAGTGGATGTCCGAGCGTGTGGCCGGATCGAACTTTGGATTTGCGGTCCGGGGCAGCTACAGCTACACCGGGGCCAATAACCTTGACCCGATCGATCCCAATACCACGGCGCTGGGCGACGAGGAGAACTTGCAGGGTCTCGCGTTCGGCGGCGGGCTCAATTATGGCACGGGTAACTTCAATCTGGGCCTCGATTACGCCTGGAAGTACCTGGGCGTGCTCGGGGGAACCAACTTCTTCAGCGTCAACTTTGGTTGGTAGCATTGCGGTGAGGGGCGGTGCGGATCTCCGGATCGCCCCCCGTTCGCAGAAGGAATTCAATGGGTAGCTTTTCGAAATTGATCCTGGTGGTTGCCTGTGCCGGCGTTCCCCTGGGTCTCGCCGCCGATCAGCGCGACTCGGGTGTGGTGCTGCGGGCCGTGCGTTTCTATCGGGCGGATCAGGACCGAACCCGGGTCAAGGGTCTGGTCCAGATCCCCCTCGCAGCGCTTCAGCCGACACCGAAGGGTGGGCAGGCCAGCTACACTGTCTCAGTCCGGGTGGCAGACTCGACCGGGCTGGCTCTCTACCAGCAATCGTGGCAGAGTCATGCCCCCGTGGTGGCAGACTCGAACGCATACACGGTCGAGATCGTAGACTTTGCCGTCGCTCCTGGGAAATACCGGTTCGAGGTGGCGGTCGAAGACTCGGTTTCCGGCCGCAAGCTGAGCAGCGCTACGGATCTTCAGGCGTTGTCCGATTCCAGCGTTGCATCGGATCTGCTGATCGCGCCTGAAATGCGGCTGGCAACCGCCAACGACACAGTGCCCCGGCCGGGAGAGTTCCGGACCGGCAACAACCTGGTCACCGCAACTGCCCGGGTGCTCCTCACGCCATTGCGCGCCACCGTGTTCTATCTGCTGGAGGCGTACGCTGAGCGGGATGCCGATGGCAATCTCGGGGTGGCCATCCGAGACTCGGCAGGGAAAATCATCATGAAGACGCAGCCTCTCGCGGTGAAGGTCACGGCGGGGGGGAGTGTCCTTAAGGGGCAGCTCGATCTCACGGGCTTGCCTCCGGGCAACTACGTCATGGTTGCCGACCTCAACCTGGGCGGTCGCACCACCCAGCGGTCAGCCGACTTCACTATGGCGGGCTTGAGTGAGACCCTGGCCAAGGATGCTTCCCGCCGGGAGGCCGAGCGGGTCAGCGACGAAGGGTACTTCGGCCAGATGTCCCAGGAGGATCTCGAGGCGGCCGACGCCCCTTTGCAATACATCGCCGAGCCCAGGGAGCTCTCCGCCTGGAGTGATAAGCTCAGCCTGGACGCCAAGCGCCGGTTTCTGATCAACTTCTGGAAGAAGCGGGATCCTAGTCCCGGTACCGACAGGAACGAGCGGCGCGAGGCCTACTACGCAGCGGTGGATTACGCCAACAAGACGTTCAAGGAAGGCGGCAGGAATCCGGTCTCAGGATGGCGGTCGGACCGGGGGAGGATCTACGCCAAGTACGGAAAACCGGACCAGGTGTTCCGAGAGCAGCAGAAGGGGCGGGCGCCGCCGTACGAGGTCTGGAGCTACGCCAAGGGGAAGGGCGACTACTACATCTTTGCCGACCGCTCGGGGTTCGGGGCATTCACCCTGATCCGTTCCAGCGATCTGAAGGAAACCGGCATTCCGGGCTGGGTCGACATTCTGGGCGGTCCGGCAGTGGCCGATATATCGCAATTCCTGGGTATCGATCTCATGTCGGCCAACCGGTTCTGAGCTCGATCAGTGAAGGGCCGACCAACGCAGTCACTAACAGTCTCACTCGATGAGGTGCCGAGTATGAAGCGTTCGATGTGCGGGTTAATTGTCCTGGCTGCGGTTGCGGGTCTCGCGTCGTGCGGCGGAGACCCGACGGGGGATCAGATCGAACAGGGACAGCAGGTGATCGCTGATCCCTCTTCCATGTTCCTTTCGACCGGCGGATCCGAGTTCGTCGTCGTCCAGGTGCTGGACGAACTGGGCAACCAGCTGCCGGTCAACTTCGAGGCCCAGAACGTGGGTCCCGGCATTACCGTCGTGCGGGACAGCACCTACCTGCAAACGACGATTGGGACAAATTTGGAAACGGCCCAACGCTTTATCGTAACGGGCACGGCTCCCACGTCCACGCAATTCGACCTCACATCCAATGGGGTCTCGACGACCATCCCGGTCAAGGTTACCCCCACCAGCACAACTGCGACGGTGTCGAATCCTGCTCCAGCCGCAAATGAGGGACTGGTGGTCACGCTGCCCGCTGGATACAAGTTCGGAAATGGTGCCGGTGCCAACATTGGAGGTGCCGCAGGATTCGTTTCGGCTGTCGCTCCGGACAGCAGCTCTATTACGGTACTCCTGCCGCCCGGTG
>DASUVR010000172.1:0-15103 GCA_036378855.1 Gemmatimonadales bacterium
CTTCGTTCGCCGGATGAGCCTGCTGCTGGAGACGCACGAGTCGGTGAGCCTGGGCGTAGCCCGCCACCGCCTGGTCATTGACAATGTGACCACCGATGCGAACAACGCCCTGCTCCGCGACCTGGCCCACCGGCTTCACCGCCACCGGATCGCCTCGGTACACCTCACCCGCGGCGCCACACTGGGAGAGATCGAGGACCTGCTCAACGCCTTGAGCAGTGACCCCCAGCGGGGCGATGGACCAGTTGGAAAACGCTTGGACCGGCTGGCCTCCTGGGATCACATCCGGTTACGGCCGGTGGGCTATGATCGCTTCGAGCTCCGTGACCGCGGGGAAGACGAGGGCGCAGCAAGTGACGACGGAACTCCGCGCGACAGCTGGGTAGAGCTGGCCCAATTGGCTCTCGCCACCGAAAGCAACGGCGACAAGCTCGACGCCGACCCCCTGGTTGTTGCCCAGGCTATCGGACGTAAATCGGGAGAAGTGGCCTACGACCGGGTGGTGCTGGGTTACCTCGCGCGCGTTGCCGACGAGATGTCGCGCCGCCGGGGAGGTGCCCAGGATCAGCTGGCGATCCGCATCTCGAAGCTGATCGGGGCGCTCGATCCGGACACACTGCGCCGCCTCCTCGAGGCGAGCGCCGATGGCGCGGAGCGGCGCCAGTTCGTGCTCAATGCCTCGCAGATCCTCGCTGCCGATGCGGTGATGGAAGTGGTCGAGGCGGCCGCCAATGTGTCGGAGCAGACCATTTCGCACAGCCTGCTTCGACTGCTGCACAAGCTGGCGCATCATGCCGAGGCCGGACTCCCCGCCATCCGGGCTGAAGCCGACGGTGCGCTGCGCCGGAACGTGGCTCGGCTCATCGCCGACTGGGAGCTGGAGGATCCGAACCCGTCCGAGTACAACGTGATTCTGGAAGGGATGGTGCGGCGGGCGTCGACTGAAATTTCGCTGGTGAATCTTCAGATCGGCTGTGACCCCGAAGTACTCATCAAGATGGCGCTCGAACTGGACTGCGTGGGCCCACCGGTCTATGCAGCCCTGGACACCTTGCTCGCATGTCGTGAGCTGGTGCGGATTGCCAATGACCTGAACACGGGCCCCCAGAATCAGACCACGCAGCAGCTCTGGCAGTACGTGGCCACGCCGCAACGCCTGGAGCTGGAGCTGGCCGCCTCACCCCTGGACCCGGAAGCGCTGAGAATCCTGGTCGAGCGGATTGGAACCGATGCGGCCGAGTCGCTCCTCGATCGTCTTGCCAGCGCCTCGGACCGATCGACTCGGGCCGCCATCATGAAACAGCTCCTGGCAATGGGGCCAGCCGCGGGAATAGCGGCCGCGGCCCGCCTGCCCAACGCGCCCTGGTTCCTACAGCGCAACATTCTGGTGCTTCTGGGCCGGCTGGGAGTCTGGCCTGATGGGTTCTCGCCCGAGGAGTATGCGGTCGATGCTGACCCGAGGATACGGCGAGAGGCGATCAAGATCATGCTCGACTCGCCCGCGCACCGGACGGCCTCGATCATCCAGGGGTTGAACGATGCTGACGACGGTATCCTCGGTCTGGCCCTCTCCTCCGTGCTGGATTCCTGCCCTCCGGAAGCCATGAGCCATCTGGAGCGAATAGCCGGCGATCCCAAGCGGCACGCCGAGGCCCGTGTGCTGGCGATTCGGGCGATTGCGCGGAGTGGGACGCGCACCGCGCTGCATCTGCTGCGCGACCTCGCCTTGCCGCCCCGCCGCTGGCTGCGTCGCCGGCTGGCTCCAAAGTCTCCCGAGCTCCTCGCTGCTCTTGCCGGCATGGCCGTACACTGGCGACAGGATCCAACAGCATCAGATGTACTCACGTTGGCCATGCAGCACTCGGATCCAGAGATCCGCGCTGCAGCAGGCATACCATGACGAGCCCGGTCCGGTTCCTGGCTGCGTTCTCCCAGGCCCTCTCGACAGTCGGCCTCTACGGAGACGATCATCCGGCAACTGGCCGCGGCGTCGCCGCCGCCTTCGAGCGGTTGCAGGAGCTGCAGGGATCCCAGCCCCAGCTGCTGTTCACCTTCCTCGCGGGTGAGGTGCTGTTCGGCTCCGAATCCGTCCCCGAGCTCGAAGGATGGGAGTGGTCGAGCCGCTTCATCAAGGCCGGGATCGAGCGTATCGAGTTCACCGCTGCCGTGACGCTGGAACAGCTCGAGCGTTTTCTGGCCCACCTGGCCGTACGCCTGGGGATCCGGAATGGCTCGAGCGCCGACTTGTGGCAGATGGGGGAGTCGGAGATCCGGTTCGGCCTGGTGACCTTGGGAACCGGACCCCAGGTCCGTACCACTGAAGCTCAGATGTCGGTGGTCACCTTGAGCTACAGCCTCAGAGAAGAGAAGGAAACCGTTGACTGGCTGCACCAGGAAATCCAGAGCGGGGCCAAGCTTCCGATGGTCGAGGCGGACGCGGTTGTCCGCTCGCTCTCCATTGCCATGCACGCCGAGCAGGCGATGGTTCTCCCACTCCTGGAACTGAAGGAGTTCGACCAGTACACCACAACCCACTCGATGAACGTGTCGGTGCTCGCCATGGCGCTGGGTGAGTTTCTCGAGCTGGGCGGAGCCACGGTGCGGGCACTCGGCGTGGCGGGACTACTGCACGACCTGGGCAAGGTGTGTATCCCGCGGGACATTCTGATCAAGCCGGGCAAGCTCAGCGAGGCCGAACGGAACGTGGTGCGGGACCATCCGGTGGTAGGAGCCCGAATGCTTCTGGCGAGTCCCGACCCGATGCACCTCGCAGCCATCGTGGCGTACGAACACCACATCATGCTCGACGGTGGAGGCTATCCCACGCTGCACGATGCCAGAGGCGCTCAGTACGCCAGCCGGCTGGTACATATCTGCGACGTCTATGACGCGCTGAGAACCAATCGGCCCTACCGTCAGGCCTGGGAGTCGGAGCGGGCGATCGATTACATCGAGAGCCGGGCGGGAGTGGAGTTCGATCCGTCCATTGCCCGGTCGTTTACCGCAATGATGCGGAAATGGGATCGTCGGGTTGCGGTGGTACCGATGTGACGCTCCGAGTTTGCTGGAGATGGCGGACAATGAGCTCGCCGTGGCCCCGGGCGTTCTCGATGAACAGCCGATTAGCATCGTTGCCGCTGGCGATCACGCCGGCCAGATAGCAGCCCGCCACCGGGGTGGCCATGGTGGTCTCGTCGTGGGCCGGCACACCGGTGGATGGGTCGACCGGAACCCCGATCTTCTGCAATAAGCTCGTGTCCGCATGGTAGCCGGTCATGGCCAGTACCGCGTCGGCCGGAAGCATCTCATTTCCACCGGTGACTTCTGATCTCACCTCGACGTGGGTTGGGGTGATCTGCCGAAGGCGGGAATGCCAGCGAACGGCGATGCTCCCCTCCTTGACCCGGTTGATGATGTCCGGCAGAACCCATGCCTTGACGGTACGATCGAAGCCCTCGCCGAAGTGCACCAGCGTCACCGTCGCACCCGCGCGCCAGCATTCCAGGGCCGCGTCTACGCTGCTGTTCCCTGCCCCGATCACGATGACCTGCTGATGCCAGTAGGGGTGACCCTCGACGAAGTAGTGGGTGACGTGAGGAAGATCCTCTCCGGGAATGCGCAGGAAATTCGGGTTGTCGTAATATCCCGTCGCGAAGACCACGGACTGCGCTTGATAGGTTTTGCAATCGTGTCGCCGCTGCACCTCGACCCGAAACCGCCCAGGTACCGGCGGACCACCCAGGTACTCGACATCGACGACGTCCTCACCAGGGCGAATGTCGAGGTTGTAATGCTCCGCTACCCGCCGGTAATAGATCAAACCGTCACGGCGGTTGGGCTTCTCATGGCTGGCGATGAAGGGGACGCCCCCGATCTCGATCCGCTCGGGGGTGGAGAAGAACGTCATGCTCAGGGGATAACGCTCCACGGTGGATACGATCGTCCGCCGGTCGAGCAACACGCAAGGTATACCCGCCTGCTTGGCGGCCACGCCGACTGCAAGCCCGCAAGGCCCCGCCCCTATGACCAGTAGCTCGACCGCTTCAACATCCCTCGCCATGCTTTAAACCTCGATGATCTGATCCCGCCTGGTTCCCACACTCACATAGCGCACCGGAGCACCCGAGAGCTCCTGGAGACGGTCCAGATAGGAGCGCGCAGCGGAGGGGAGATCGGCCAGCTTTCGCGCCGTCCCGGTTGGCCGCTGCCAGCCGGCGTGGGTCTCATAGACCGGCTCTACCCGACCGAGCGCCTCCACTTCCGCCGGCATCTCCTCGCAGGGCTCGCCCGCCAGCCGGTACATGGTCCCGATCTGAATCTCCGGGAAAGAATCGAGCACGTCGAGTTTCGTCACTGCCAGCCCGGTGAGGCCGTTGACCCGGGTGGCATAGCGCACCACGGTGGCGTCGAACCAGCCACACCGCCGTGGCCGACCGGTCACCGCGCCAAATTCTCCCCCCAGCTCCCGCAGGCGCTGCTCGTAAGGAGCTTTGGCTTCGGTAGGCAGTGGCCCGTTCCCCACTCTCGTGGTATAGGCCTTAACCACGCCAAGTACGCCGTCGATAGCCGTAGGGCCGATGCCCGCTCCAACGGCGGCCCCTCCCGCGGTGGTGTTGGACGAGGTGACATAGGGGTAGGTGCCGTGATCGACGTCGAGCAGCGCGCCCTGGGCTCCCTCCAGCAGAACACGGCGTCGGTCCTTGATGGCGCGGTGCAGCAGCAGCCCGGCGTCCGCGGCCAGGGGCAGCAATCGCGGCGCCAGCCGTTCCAGCAACCGAACGTGCTCATCCAGATCGGCCCGCTCGGTGCTCTCCATCAGTTGAAGCAGCTGGTTGGCGCGATGGACCCGGTCGGACAGAAGCATGCGCGCGCACTCGACCCGGCGAAGATCGGTGACCCGAATGCCGCGTCGCCCGTACTTATCCTCGTACGCTGGGCCGATGCCGCGTCCAGTGGTGCCGAGCTTCTGGCTCTTCTCGCTCGCGGCGTCGAGCAGCTTGTGATACGGCAGAACCAGATGGGCCCGATCCGAGATGAAGAGCCTTCCCGAGGTGTCGATACCGCGCTGGTGCAGGCTATCGAGCTCGGCGAAAAGGTTCTCCGGCTCCAGGACCACCCCGTTGCCGATTATACAGGTAACGCCGGAATGCAGAATCCCGGAGGGAATTTGCCGCAGGATGAACTGGGTATCGCCGATGACTACAGTATGCCCGGCATTCGCCCCACCCTGGTAGCGCACCACCAAGTCGGCGCGCTCTGCCAGCACATCCACCAGCTTGCCTTTCCCTTCGTCACCCCATTGGGCTCCAACGACCACCATGCAGGTGGTCCTGGCATCGAACATGTCGGCTCCGCGGCTGAAACAACAAAAGAGCCCCCTTCGGCTCGCTCAGGGCAAGCGCTCGCGGGGCTCCTGCGTCCTCGGGCAAACCTATCCGTCGGTCGATCAAAGGTCAATTTGCGCGACTGCCCTCCCCACTCGTTGCGCCACATCCAACGACAGTCCATCGGCGGTGTCCGCCGGGGTATGAATGCGACGCAGCGTGTTCCAGGTGAGCCGGCCGATGGTCATGGCGGCACCCCCGGCCCGGCTCAGGGGAGCGCTGTCGACGAAAATACCCAGCGGTAAACGGCGCTGGCGGATCGGAAGTCCAATCTCGCTCAAGCAGGGCTCCAGGAGGGCGGCCAAGGCAGTACCCCGAGCTTCGTGGCTCACCAGGAAAAGAGTTCCCTCCTGATCGATGGTATCCAGGTTGACGAACTCGGTGCCCTCGAGCCGGCCGGCGGCGCGGGCGAAGACTCTGGCCCCCACCAACCCGAACTCCTCGGCTCCAGTGATCAGGATGCCGATACGAGGATCAGCGGTGGATTCTGCTGCCGTCAGCGCCGCGGCAATCCCGCTGCCGTTGTCGCGGGCGCCGTGGGAACTCCCGCGAAGCCTGCCGCGACCCGCCAGGGCTCCCGCCACGATCGCCAGAGCCAGCCCTGGCAGGATGGCAATCCAGGGCAGTGGGGCCCGGAGCCGGAGGAAGGCGAGCAGCGTGAGAACAACCACAGCGAGAGCGGTGACCCACACGGCCACCAGACGGCCTGCCATGGAATGCCCCTGGGCCTTGGTGTCCAAGTGGGCCACGATCCACCGGCGAGGTGGTTGGTCGCCCCGGGTTGCGATCAGATTGGCGTCTTCGCGCGGGGGATCCCCCAGCGGCACCCAGCCCAGACCTGCTCCCGCGGCAAGGATGCTGAGACCGGCGGCCCCGGCCGCCCAAACCGCGAGAGCGGCCCACCCAGGCGGGCCGGCTGACGCCAGAAAGGGCAGAAGCACCAGCGCCAACCCGCCGAGCCCAGCACCAAACAGCGGGAAAGCCCGGAGGCTTGCCGGCGTGAAGCTGAATTTTTGCAGGGTTACTCTGTAGCCAAGCTGAGTCAGGTAGGAGGAGACGATTGCGCGGGCTTCGTGGGCCTCCGGAGTGCCCGCTTCCCGAGGAGTAGACAGGATACGACGGATGATTTCGGCAGGCGGGGTTGCTCCAGCAGTCAACGCAGTATCAGGAAGAAGCGGCGCGCTTCGTCCGCTTCGGCCCCGGGAAGGCATTGCCAGCTGTGGCTAAAGCCGCCTTTTGGGTGTCGGGGGTGATCAGGCCGGCCTCGATCAGTTCTTCGAGGTGCTGATCGAATGTCTGGCTGCCGAGCTCTTTCCGACCCTCCGCCATGTGCCGTTTGACCTGGCTCAGCCGCTCGGGATCTTTGAGGCACTCCCTGACCGCTGGGGTCCCCACCAGTATCTCCACTGCCACAACCCTGCCATCGTCGTCCTTCTTGGGCAGCAGCTGCTGGGAAATGATGGAGCGGATGGCCTCAGCGAAACGCATCCGACCCACGTCTCGCTCGGCAGGCGGAAGGGTTCCGATTACCCGCTCGACCGTAGCGACAACGTCGGGAGTGGCAATGCTCCCGATTACCAGGCGGCCGGTTTCGGCGGCCTTGAGCGCCGTATCGATGGTGGGCGCGTCTGCCATGTCTCCCAGAATGACTACATCGGGATCCTGACGAAGCGCCGCGCGCAGGCCCACCGAGAGGCTTTCCGTGTCCACCCCCACCTCGCGCTGGGTGATCGAGCAGCTGAGGTCTCGGTGGAGGAACTCGATCGGGTTTTCGATGGTAACCACATGTTTGTGCAGCGTCCGGTTGATGTGGTGCACCATTGCCGCCACGGTAGAGCTTTTTCCGCTCCCACTGACGCCGCTCACCAGCACCAGGCCGCGCTCGGACTCGGCGATCTGCTTGAGAACTTCCGGCAGGCCCAGCGACTCGATAGTGGGCACCGCAAAGGGGATCACCCGCATGACGATCATGAACGACGAGCGCTGACGCAGCACATTGACCCGAAACCGCCCCACACCGGGCAGGCCCCAGGAGCAGTCGAAGTCCCGGATTCGTTCGATTCGGGATCGATCTTCCTCGCTGCTCATCAACTTCAGGGCAATGGACTTGGTCTGGTCCGGCGTCAGCCGCTGCTTGGTGAGAGGAACCAGCTTGCCATTGATTCGGGCCCGAAAGACATCGCCGGCCTTGATGTGCAGGTCTGAGGCCCCACGCTCTACCGCAGCCTTGATGATCTTTTCCAACTGGTCCGCCGGAGTAAGGGGTGGAGCCGAGTTACAAACCGGGTTCGCGCCGGGCGGAAAGAGCCTGAGCCGTAGGACTCAGAAGTCCCATCCGATCGCGAACCTCTCGCATGGTTTCCGCGGCCATGCGGTGGGCGGTTGCGGCCCCATCCGCCAGGATCTCGTCCACCCGCTCCGACTGCTCTCTGAGCTCCAGGGCTCGTTCCCGGACAGGCGCGAGGGCCGCGATCATATTATCGGCCAGTACCCGCTTGCAGTCGAGGCACCCCCACTTGGCTCCCCGGCAGTTCTCGGCGACCAGGGCGACGGTTTCAGGTGGGGAGAAGTACTGGTGCAGATGATAAATATTGCAGACCTCCGGGGTGCCGGGATCACGCCTGGTTACGCGCGCCGGATCCGTTTTCGCCGGCCGCAGCTTCTGCCAGATCTCGTCCGGGTTATCCAGCAAACCAATGGTGTTACCCAGGCTCTTGGACATCTTGGCCTGCCCGTCCAGGCCGGTAATGCGCTTGGCCTCGGAGAGGATCGGCTCGGGCTCGGGAAAGAAGTGCTCACCCCGGCCAAACTCCGCGTTCCATTTCCGGGCGATTTCCCGGCTGAGCTCGAGATGCTGAATCTGGTCCTCTCCTACCGGGACCAGGTCCGCCCGGTAGAGCAGGATGTCTGCCGCCATGAGAATGGGATAATTGAGCAGTCCGGCCGGCACACTCTCGAATCGTTGCGCCTTATCTTTGAACTGCGTCATCCGCTCGAGCTCGCCCAGCGGCGTAACTGTGTTGAGCAGCCACTGGAGCTCTGCATGCTCGGGGACGTGCGATTGTATGAACAGAGTGGCCCGTTCCGGATCGATGCCAGCGGCCAGCAACCCGATGGCCATCTCCCGGGTCCGCTGGCTCAACGATTCGTGCTCGTATTTCCCGGTAATCGCGTGCAGGTCCACCACACAGAACAGGGTTTCATAGCTGTGCTGAAGGTTGACCCAGTTACGGACCGCGCCCAGCCAGTTGCCGATATGCAGCTCACCGGAGGGCTGAATTCCTGAGAATATGCGGGGCATCGAGGCAAGTTACCTCCCCCATGCCGAGCGCACAAGCCAGTGTCTGACTTAGACTTACTGGACCAGGCCAGGTCTGCGGCTGAGCAAGCTGCAGCATACCTGCGGAGGGTGGAACGGCCGGACAGTCCCTCCGGATGGAGCCTCAAGGGGCGCCGCGACTTCGTCACCGAGGTAGACCGGACGGCGGAGGGCATTATTCGAAACGTGCTCCAGAACGGATCTCGGGATGCGCAAATTATCGGCGAGGAGCTCAGCCCGGACATCGTGACGGAGGGTTTAGTCTGGGTGGTAGACCCGTTGGACGGAACTACCAACTTTCTGCACGGGTATCCCAGCTATGCCGTGTCCATTGCCGCAGCGATGAACGGTGTACTGGAGGCGGCTGTGGTGCACCACGTGCCGCGTAACGAGACCTATCATGCCACCCGGAATGGAGGAGCCTGGATGGGACACCGCCGCCTCCAGGTCTCCCGGATCAACGACCCCGAGTATGCGCTCATCGCCACCGGATTTCCTTTCCGGGACCTTACCGGGCTGGACGAGTATCAAAAGCAGTTTGGCCGGGTTGCAGCGGGCACCAGCGGAATTCGCCGGCCGGGTGCCGCCGCCCTCGATCTCGCGGACGTTGCTGCGGGCCGGTTCGATGGCTTCTGGGAGCAGCATCTCTCCGCCTGGGACATCGCCGCAGGCTGCTTGCTGATCCGGGAGGCGGGCGGTGTGGTCACCGACTTTGGAGGGCGCGATGTCGGGATTGAGCACTCCGGAGTGGTGGCCGGAAACCCGGGCATGCACCAATGGCTTCTCGCCATTTTGCGTCCGGGAGAGTAGCTCATAGCAGGTGCCGTTGGTCCAAGCGCCGAGGCCGTGCTAGGATGAGGTTCCGAGCCGATATGGACGACATAGACATCCTGAGCAGCGAAAGCACGATTCAACAGTGGTCCGATGCCGTGGCCGCCGCGAGCGCCACCCCCGCGGGTGGCGCCGTGGCAGCGCTCACGTCGGCACTTGCGGCTTCGCTGGTGGCCATGGTGGCCGGCCTGACCACCCGGCGAGAGAAATACGCGGCGGTCCACGCCTATGCTCAGGAAATTCTGGAACGAGCCGAGCTGCTCCGAGTCGATCTGATCGAGCTCGCCCGTCATGATGCCGTCGTGGTAGCGGAGTTTATGGATGCCCTCAGGCTGCCCCAGGGAACCGAATTCGAGCGGACCGCGCGAGACGCGGCTCGCCGTGCGGCCTTGCTGGAGGCAGCCCGGGTCCAGCTGGAGCTGTTGGATCAAGCGGCAGAGGTTTCGGCGCTGGCCGAGGCAATGGTGGGTTCCGGAGTCGCCACCGCCATCGGCGACGCCGCAACCGCCAGCTTCCTTGCTGCTGCCGCAAGCCGCAGTGCGTACTGGAGTATCCGGGGCAACCTCAAGCTGATCGGGCGGCCCGAAGAGACCCGGGCCCTGGTGGAATCGGCGGTAGTGACGCTGGAGCGAGTGGAAGCGGCGGAAATCCGGGTACGGCAGCTGCTGGACGAGCGGGTGGGCTGAGGTTCTTTCCTTATTTAGTGGTCAGGATGCGCGGACCATTGGCGGTGATCACCACGGTGTGCTCGAAGTGAGCCGATAGGCTCCCATCGGCGGTTACCACCGTCCATTTGTCCGACAGCGTCCTGGTAACCGGACTCCCCACCGTGATCATCGGCTCGATGGCCAAGGTCATTCCCTCCAGCAGACGAGGTCCGCGCTTGGGCGCGCCGTAATTGGGCACCTGCGGCTCCTCGTGAAAGCGGGTTCCGATCCCGTGCCCAACCAGCTCGCGCACCACTCCATAACCCGCCTCTTCTGCTACCCGCTGCACGGCGTACCCAATGTCTCCCACATGATTGCCGACACGTGCCTGAGCGATCCCGGCGGCCAGGCTTTCCTGGGTCACCCGGAGGAGCCGATCGGCCTTTGCGTCCACCTTCCCGACCGGCAGAGTGGTGGCTGAATCGGCGTGGAGACCCTCCAGCTGCACCCCCACGTCCACACTCACGATGCTGCCTTCGTTCAGCACCCGCCGGGCAGACGGGATGCCGTGGACGATCTCCTCGTCGATCGACGTGCACAGGGTCTTGGGGAACCCGTACAATCCCTTGAACGACGGGACGGCTCCGGGGTGACTCCGAATGAATCGCTCGGCTTCGGCATCCAGATCCTCGGTGCTGACTCCCGGCCGCAGGATCTCCCGGATGCGAGCCAGAGTGGCCGCCACAATCCGCCCCGCGCGACTCATAATGTCGATCTCGCGGGGGGACTTGAGGGTGATCATGCTCTCAACCGAGGACCTGGCGAACACGTTGGGCAATCTCCTCGACGCTGCCGACCGCGGGAATTCGGCGCAGCTGTTTCCGCTGCTCATACCACTGCAGCACCGGCGCGGTTTGCTGGCGGTAGGCAGCCAGCCGGGTGGCCACTGCCTTGGGATCGTCGTCGGCCCGTTGCTCCAGATTGCGCCGCTTGGCCAGACGAGCGAGGATCTCCTCATCCGAGACATCGAAGAACAACACAGCGTCCATCCGGCGGCTCCGCTCCGACAGGAGCCGCTCGACACCTTCCGCCTGGGGAATGGTGCGGACCACGCCATCGAAGATGACGCCTTTGGCGGCTTCGGGCTTGGCCAGCTCCTCCCGCACGATTCCCATGATGATGTCGTCGCTCACCAGATGCCCCGCCTCCATCACCGACTTGGCGCGCAGACCGAGCGGCGTCCCCCGCTTCACTGCATCGCGGAGCAGATCGCCGGTGGCAAACTTCGGTAGACCTCGCGCCTCAGCCAGCAAAGCGCCCTGGGTTCCTTTGCCGGCACCGGGCGGGCCCATGAGTAGTATATCCACTATTTCAGATCCTCAAAAAGCGTAAACAGTGAACGGTCAACAGTGAACAGGGGGCTCCCGAATCATCCTGAAGCCCCCTCCCGTTCACTCTTACTGTTCACCGTTCACGTTGTTCACATATACCGCTGTTGCCGTCCCCGGAACTTCACCCGGCCGGTCTTCATGAAGCCGTCGTACTTCCGCAATGTCCGGTGCTGCTCCACCTGGGCTATGGTGTCGAGGAGCACGCCGACCACGATCAGGACGGAAGTCCCCCCGAACCGGGCCTGCACCCCAACCCACTTGGACACCAGCACCGGTACCAGGGCCACCACGGCCAGGAAAAGACCGCCAGGCAGGGTTACCCGGGCCAGGACGGAGTCGATATAGTCCGCGGTGCTCGCGCCCGGCTTAACCCCCGGAATGAACGCGCCCTGCTTCTTCAGGTTCTCCGCCAGGTCAACCGAATTGAAGATGATGGACGTGTAGAAGTAGCTGAAGACCAGGATCAGCACGGCGAACGTGAGATCGTAGGGCAGATCGCCCGGATTGAAGAAGCTGGCCACCTCGGTGAGAATCGGGTTCTTGGTGAAGCTGGCCAGGGTACCCGGAACGATGATAATGGTCTGGGCAAAGATGATGGGCATGACGCCCGCGGTGATCAGTCGGATCGGGATAAAGGTCTTCTGACCTTCCCGGATCCGTCCTCGGCCCATGACCTTGCGCGGAATCTGTATCGGTATTCGCCGGGCCGCGATGGTCATGGCGACCACGGCCGCCACCACCGCCACCAGGATGGCGAGAAAAGCTACGGCGCCGATCGGCGTTACCACTCCACCCCGGATGAACTGCAGCAGCTGCAGTGTACCGGGCCAGAGCCGCTCCAGAATGGAGAAGGTGATGAGGAGACTCATCCCGTTGCCAATGCCCCGCTCGGTGATCTGCTCACCCAGCCACATCACGAAAATGGCACCGGTGGTGAGTGTCACCACCATGATCAGCCGCGAGCCGATGCCGGGGCTCGGCACCGCGCCGGGGATCGATTCGGTGAAGAGCGCGAAGGTGTAGGCCTGAGACAGCGAGATGAACACGGTGAGATACCGGGTCCACTGAGTGATCTTCTTCTTGCCCTCCTCGTCCTTCTGCATCTTGCCGATGGACGGGGCAACGCCGCCGGCCAACTGGAAGATGATCGACGCAGAGATGTAGGGCATGATGCCCAGCGCGAACACCGTCGCGCGGGACAGTCCGCCACCGAGGGCATCGTACAAACCGAAGAACCCAGCCGCCGCCGAATTCCGGATGAAGTCGGCCAGGGCGGTGACATTGACCCCGGGCGCCGCGATGTGGGCGCCGATGCGGTAGATGACCAGCGCAAGCAGGGTGAAGAGGAGCTTGCGCTTCAGCTCCTCGTCCATGGCAAGGTTGGGAACGCGCGGTGCTGACACTTACGCCTCGATCGTACCGCCGGCTGCCTCGATCTTTGCGCGTGCCGGCGCGGAAAGGGCCACGCCTCTGACTGTGTAGGCCCGGTCGGCGTCTCCGGTGCCCAGCAGCTTCACGGGAGAGTCCGGCTTCCCGATGAGACCCGCGGAATACAGCGTTTCGGGACTCACCTCCGCCGCACTCACTTTCTTCAGATCCAGCAGGTTCACCACCTGGGCCTCCACCCGGAACGGATTGGTGAAGCCCCGCTTGGGCAGCCGGCGATACATCGGCATCTGTCCGCCCTCGAACCCGGGGTTGGTGGCACCGCCGGTGCGAGCCTTATGGCCCTTGTTGCCCTTGCCCGAGGTTTTGCCCAGGCCCGAGCCCGGTCCCCGTCCGACCCGCTTGCGCGCCTGAGTAGAGCCCGGAGCCGGCGCCAGGGTCGAGAGCGTCAGCCTGCGTTCCTGGGGCGCTGCAGCCTGGGAGGCTCGCTTCGGCGCTGTCCGTCGGGCTGCAGCAGTACGTTTAGCTGCCCCACCGCCCCGCCGACCCGCTGACCCGCCTTTTACACTCTTCTTCTCCGCCATCAGCTCTCCTGCGCCGGCGACACCTCGATGAGGTGACGCACCTTGACCAACATGCCTCTGATCGACGACGTGTTCGGGACCGTCACCGTCTGCTGGTGATGGTTGAGGCCCAGCGAGCGCAGAGTGCGGCGCATGGTCTCCGGGTGTCCGATCTCAGAGCGAATTTGCTTCACCGCCAGGCTGCCGGCCGCATCCTCGGTCGGGATTACCGCCGCATGGTGCGCCGGGCCCTGCCGGCCGACTGCGGGATTGCGTCCCATGGCTCAGCCCTCCTGCCGCGGCTTGTACGCGATCTGGTCGGGCTCCACTCCCCGCTCGCGGGCCACCTGTCGGGCAGAGACCAGCGCTCCCAGACCATGCATCGTCGCCCGCACCATGTTGTGCGGATTGGTCGAGCCCAGGCTCTTGGTGAGGATGTCGGTGATGCCGGCACACTCCAGCACCGCTCGCACCGGCCCGCCGGCAATCACGCCGGTTCCGGTGGCGGCGGGCTTGAGCAATACCCGGCCGGCCCCGTGCTCTCCCACCACCTCGTGGGGGATGGTAGACCCGGTGCGGGGCAGCTCGATCATCGAGCGCTTGGCCGCATCGACGGCTTTGCGCACCGCTTCAGAGACCTCGTTGGCCTTGCCGGTGGCGATGCCGACCTTGCCCTTGCCATCACCCACGGCAACCAGGGCGTTGAAGGAGAAGCGCCTGCCTCCCTTGACCACCTTGGCCACTCGGTTGATGGCGATGACGTTCTCGACGTGATCGCTGGACTTGTCGCGGTCGCCCCGGTCGCGCCGCGGACCACCGCGGCCGCCCCGATCGCCGCGCTCACCGCCCCGTCCGCGGCGAGGCCGCTCGGATCCGGCCGGACGCTCGGCGGTGGTTTGACCTTCGACGGTGGCTCCGCCTTCCAGGCTGGTGCCCTCGAGGTTGGAAGCGCCTACTGTTTCCTCAGCCATCTAGAACTCCAATCCGCCCTCGCGAGCGCCGTCGGCGACGGCTTGCACGCGACCATGGTAACGATAACCCGCTCGGTCAAAGACTACCCTGCCGATCCCGGCTGCCTTGGCCTTCTGTGCCAGCAGCTTGCCCGTACCCTTGGCCCGGCCGACCTTGCCACCACCGTCGGCCTCCAGACCCTCGCTGTTGTCGCTCACCCCCACAAGGGTCACTCCCAGCTCGTCGTTCACCAGCTGAGCGTAGATGTGCTTCAGCGAGCGGTAGACCACCAGGCGAGGGCGCTCGGCCGTTCCGCTCACCTTCCGGCGGACCCGCAGGTGCCGCCGGTAGCGAAGCTGGGCCCGGGTTTTCGGTCCGTGAATAGTACGCATGTTACTTCGCTCCCGTCTTGCCGGCCTTGCGACGCACCTGCTCGCCTGCGTAGCGAATGCCCTTCCCTTTGTACGGCTCGGGTGGACGGACCGAGCGAAGCTCGGCCGCGACCTGACCCACCAGCTCCTTGTCGGCCCCTTCGATCTTGACCATGGTGTTGTTGTCTACCGTGATCTTGATGCCCTTGGGCGCCTCGTATTTCACCGGGTGGGAGTAGCCCACGATCAGGTTTACACCA
>DASUVR010000173.1:0-2475 GCA_036378855.1 Gemmatimonadales bacterium
CTCCATCCAGCGCATCACGCCAAGGCCTCGAGCGAACTGCGGAATTCCAAGCGTACCATCCCGGTAGAACTGGTAAGTAGGGGTGTCGAGCAGGGCCTGGGAAGCACTATTTGTGCCCATCACCATCCCTAAGTATTCACCCCGGACCCTTACCTGCAAGAGCTTGGCGGGCAAGGGCATACCACTGTTCTCCGGAAGTGGGGTCGAGGTCTGAAAACCCCTAATCCGTGTAGTGGTTCGTCAACACGACTTCCCAGAATGCTACAGGCTAGGTCCGCAGGGCCCACCAGCGTACGAGGAGGGTAGTGCCGAGCGCCAGCAGCAGGTGCACGGCGCCGGGCTGGGGCCCCATGCCGAAAGTGAGCACCGCCCACACGACGAGAGATGCGAGGGCCAGCAGGAGAGTGGCGAGCATGTGCGATCACCTCGGTGGTGTGTCGGTTGACCCCAAAACAGCCCGGTCCTATTTTACATCCGAGTGAGCGGTAGCGGGGAGCCACGTTATTGAGCCAACAGGTCCGATGATGGGCCCAAATGCCGTGGCCGATGTCATGCCCCTCGGGGGAAGGCAGACGTTAAGGCGAGGGTGCCAAGCTTTCTCATTGGGCTTCAATAATCCTCTCCGTTGCCGTTTCACTCGGGCGCCGGTCTTTTCGGAGATCGGCGTTTTTGTTGCGAGCTGGGAGCTGGGAGCTAGGAGCTATTCCATGGATCAGCTAGTTTCCTGTTTCATGATCCGTAACGTCGCTCCCGCGAGGCCCCATCTCCACGCTCTCCGATCCCGGCGCTTAGCTCCCAGCTCCCAGCTCCCAGCTCCCAACTGACATGCCGAGAGCCGCGATCACCCGCCGGGTTCACTTCAACGCCGCCCACCGGCTGTTCAATCCCCGATTTTCCGAGGAATGGAACCGCCAGACCTTCGGCGAGTGCAGCAACCCGAACTTTCACGGCCACAACTACGAGCTCGAGCTGACGGTGGTGGGAGAAATCGATCCCGACACGGGCTACGTGATGGACCTGAACAAGCTGAGGGATCTGGCCCAGGAGCGGCTGCTCCGGCATATGGACCACAAGAACCTCAACCTCGACGTCTCCTGGTTCAAGAACCTGATCCCCAGCTCGGAGAACATCGCCATGGTCTGCTGGCGCGAACTGCGCGCGGGTCTGCCGCCGGAGCTCGGCCTCAAGCTCCGTCTTTGGGAAACCCCGAGGAACTACGTGGACTATGAAGGAGACTAAGCGGCCGGGACCGGATCCTGCTCCCTTTGCTGGCAAGGTCCGCGAAATTCTCGCGGCGTTGGGGGAGGATCCGGGACGGGAGGGCCTGCTCAAGACGCCGGAACGGGTGGAAAAGTCGCTCCGCTTTCTCACCCAGGGTTACTGGATGACGGTAAAAGAGGTCGTGGGCGACGCGGTATTCGAGGAAAAGCATCAAAGCATGATCATGGTGCGCGACATCGAGCTCTATTCCTTGTGCGAGCACCACCTCTTGCCATTCTTCGGCCGGGCCCATGTTGCCTATATCCCCAACGGCAAGATCCTCGGCCTTTCCAAGGTGGCCCGCATCGTGGATGTGTTTGCCCGGCGGCTTCAGGTCCAGGAGCGGCTGACCGACGAGATCGCCGACGCCATCATGGACGTCCTCCATCCCACCGGGGTCGGCGTGGTGATCACCGCGGCCCACTTCTGCATGATGATGCGCGGGGTGGAGAAGCAGAACTCCCGGGCGGTCACCAGCGCCCTCCGCGGCATCTTCCGGGACGACTCCAAGACCCGCGACGAGTTTCTCCGGCTGGCGCACGCAGGCCGTCTCTCCGAGTGAGCCGGCTCCAGGGACGCGTCGCCCTGGTGACCGGTGCGTCCCGGGGCATCGGCGCCGCGGTCGCCGAGCTCCTGGCCGGAGAAGGCGCGCGGGTCGTCCGGGTGGCGCGCACGCTGCAGCGCCGGACCAGCGGTGCAATGCAGGATATCCCCTGCGACCTGACCGATTGGGATCAGGTGACCCGTCTGGCGTCGAGCATCATCGACTCGAGTGGCCCTCCCGATATCCTGGTGAGCAATGCCGGCGCGTTCCTGCTCCAGCGGCTGGAGAATACCCAGCCGGCGGATCTCGACCGGCAGCTCGCGGTCAACCTGAGGGCTCCATTTGCGGTAGCCCGGGCGTTTCTTCCTGCCATGGCCGCTCGAGGCCAGGGCAGCTTCATCACCGTAGGCAGCGTAGCCGATCACGTGGGCTATCCGGAGAACGCCGCCTACGCTGCGAGCAAGTATGGTCTCCGCGGGCTGCACGAGACCTTGCTTCAGGAATACCGCGGCACCGGCGTCAGACTAACGCTCGTGTCTCCCGGTCCTACCGACACCACGGCTTGGGACCCGTTCGATCCCGACCGCCGCGAGGGCTTCATTCCGCGCTCGGGCATGCTCAAGCCGGCAGACGTTGCCGAGGCGGTGCTCTTCGTGGCCACTCGGCCGGCT
>DASUVR010000174.1:0-3876 GCA_036378855.1 Gemmatimonadales bacterium
TCAGTATGCCAAGCGGCAGCAAACCTGGTTTCGGCATCAGCTCAGCGGTCAAGTAACCACGCTCGACGCCACCCGTTCGCCGGAGAAGCTGGCGGCCGAGATCGCGGAATTGGGCAAGAAGCTCCTGGCTCCTAGCTCCGAGCTCACATGAAAATCGGCATTACCTGCTATCCCACCTACGGCGGATCGGGCGCCGTTGCGACCGAGCTGGGCCTGGATCTGGCGCGGCGCGGGCACGAAGTGCACTTCATCACCTACGACTCACCCTTCCGGCTTCGGGGGTACGCCGAGCGGGTCTACTTCCATCAGGTGGAGACCCGGATGGGCCGCTACCCGCTGTTCGATCACTTCCCGTACACCCTGGCGCTCGCCTCGAAGCAGCACGAGGTGGTCCTGCGGGAAAAGCTGGAGGTGCTGCACGTGCACTACGCCATTCCTCACGCCACCACGGCCTATCTTGCGCGGGAGATGCTGAATGGGGAGTGGCCGCTGCGGGTGATCACCACGCTCCACGGCACCGACATCACCCTGGTGGGCCAGGAGTCCAGCTTCTACGGCATCACCAAGTTTTCCATCGAACAGTCCGATGCGGTCTCGGCCGTCTCGACGTATCTGCGGGATGAGACCTATCGGGCTTTCGGGTGCGGCAGCTGCGCCATACATGTCATCCCCAACTTCGTGAACCTGCAGGAGTACCGGCCCGGCGAGCCGGGATGCCGCGACCGCCTGGCGCCCCCGGGGCACAAACTGATCACCCATGTCTCGAATTTTCGTGAGGTGAAACGGGTCAAGGACGTGGTCCGGGTCTTTGCCCGAATTCAACGGGCCATGCCGGCAACGCTCATCATGATCGGAGACGGCCCGGAGCGGATGGACGCGGAGAACGAGGCCCGCGAGCTGGGGGTGGACAGCGACGTGCGGTTTCTGGGACGACTCGACTCCGTGGCCTCGCTGCTGCAGGGAAGCGACCTGTTCGTTCTGCCCTCACAAACCGAGTCCTTCGGGCTGGCGGCGCTGGAGGCGATGGCCTGCGGTTCGCCGGTGGTGGCGAGCCGCGCGGGAGGGCTGCCCGAAGTCATCGATGACGGGGTCAATGGCATCCTGGAACCAGTCGGTTCCGTGGAAGCGATGGGCCGGCGCGCGGTCGAGCTGCTGCGGGATGCCGAGCGCCATGATGCCATGCGGCAGGCAGCCCTGGCCAAGGCGAAGCAGTTTTCGGCCGACCGCATCGTTCCGATGTATGAATCGCTCTACCAGGAAGTCCTCGCCTGATTTCCATCCGTGCCGACTGATCTGCTCTGGAAGGCCGCGGTGCTGGGCCTGGTGGAGGGCGCCACGGAATTTGTTCCGGTGTCCTCCACCGGCCATTTGATTCTCGTCAGCAACTGGCTGCATCTGGTCGACGAGCGCGCCAAGACCTTCGATATCTTCATTCAGCTGGGAGCGATCCTGGCTGTGGTGTGGCTGTATCGCCGGCGCCTGGCCGGCGCGGTGGTGTCGGCGGGCAGCAACCCGGAAAGCCGGCACTTTCTGCTGAACCTGCTGATCGCTTTCCTTCCAGCGGCGATCATCGGGTTCATGGCGCACGACTGGATCAAGGCCCGCCTGTTCAATCCGGAGGTGGTCATTGCGGCCCTCATCGCCGGCGGCGTGCTGATCCTCCTCATCGAGCACTGGTCCCCGCGAGAAATGATCGACGACGTAAACCGGGTACCTCCCCGATCGGCTCTCGGCATAGGGCTGGCCCAGGTGCTTTCACTGGTGCCGGGAACTTCCCGTTCGGGCGCGACGATCATGGGGGGATACGCCCTGGGCCTGAGCCGGGTGGCAGCCACCGAGTTCTCCTTCTTTCTGGCCATTCCTGTAATGCTCGCGGCAACCGGGTACGATCTGCTCAAAAGCTGGTCGGTCCTCAGCAGGGCGGATGTTCCCATGTTCCTGGTCGGGTTCGGAGTGTCCTTCTTTTCGGCTCTGGTGGTGGTGAAGGCGCTGCTGCGATTTGTATCAGGCCACAGCTTCCGGGTGTTCGCCTGGTATCGAATCGCTCTGGGAGTCCTGCTGCTCCTGATGGGGAGCTGACGTGAGAGCGGCTACGTACCATTACGAGCGAGTGGCTTCGACCATGGACCTGGTCCATGAGCTGGCCGAGCGAGGCGCGGATGCCGGTAGCATGGTGGTTGCCACAGAGCAGCTCCAGGGAAGGGGCTCGCGGGGCCGGCCATGGCATTCACCGCCGGGCGGACTCTGGCTGAGCGCGCTGTATCGTCCGCCATCGACTGGTGGACTGGAGCTGCTGAGCGTACGGGTAGGCCTGGCAGTAGCACGGGCCCTGGATCCTTATGTACCCACACCGGTCCGCCTGAAATGGCCCAATGATCTCATGCATGATGGACGCAAGCTGGGTGGCATTCTCTGCGAGGCCCGCTGGCAGGGAGCAGTCCTGGGCTGGATTGCAGTGGGTATCGGACTCAATGTTCGAAACCCGGTGCCGGCGGAGCTCCGAGAGACGGCAGTTTCTCTGGTGGAGCTGGAGCCTGCTATCCAGCTGGAGACGGTGCTCAATTCAGTAGCAGCCGCCATTCGCGCACTGGATCTCGGCGCGGAGCGGCTCTCTGCTGCGGAGCTCGAGCTGTTTGCGGCGCGAAGCTGGCTGCACGGCCGCGAGATTCGGGAACCCCTGGCCGGAACCGTGGCGGGACTGAACGATGATGGGGCGCTGCGGGTGCGGACTCCGCAGGGTTCTCACGTGTCCCTGCGTCACGGATCGGTGGAGCTGGCCGACGTCTCTCCCACTCGGTGATACATGCTGCTCACCCTCGATATCGGCAACACGGAGATCACGGCAGGGCTGTTCCAGGGCGCTGAATTGGAGGCCCACTGGCGGCTCACTACCAATCCGGATCGGACCCCTGATGAGTGGGGCAGCGCCATCGGCGGCTTCCTGGTTCAAAGCGGCCACTCACCGAATGAGGTGCGGGCGGTTTGCCTGGCCTCGGTGGCGCCAACGGTCACGCAGAGCATTGTGGACGGCATCGCGCTCGCAACCGGCTGCACCGGTGTCGCAGTGGATGCACGATCGCCGCTCCCGGTGCGGCTCGACGTGGACGAGCCGCTGACCGTGGGAGCCGACCGGATCGTGAATGTGCTCGCCGCTGTGGAGCTGTTTCGTTCGGATGGGGTGGTGGTCGACTTCGGGACGGCCACCACTTTCGACTGCGTGACGGCCGATGCCCGGTTCATCGGAGGGGCTATCATGCCCGGCCTGCGGACTTCTGCCGACCAGCTGACCCGACGCGCCGCCAAGCTGCCGGCCACAGAGTTGCGGCCTCCGGCCCGGGTCATCGGCCGGCGGACGGAGGAATGCATTCAGGCTGGTGTGCTCTTCGGAGCGGCAGACGCGGTGGACGGTATGATCCGCCGGATCATAGAGGAATGGCCGGGGAGCACCCGCCCGCGAGTCGTGGCTACCGGTGGCCTGGCGTCCATCGTTGCTCCGCTGACGACCAGCATCGAGCTGACCGATCCGGATCTGACCCTTCGGGGGCTTCGGATCGCGGCCGGACACCTCGGTCTGGAGTGGTGAGCCGGCCGAGACAGGCAGGATACCGGCTGCTGGGAAGCCGGCTCGACTATCTGCTGCACACCCGGCCGGCGGAGTGGCCCATCGTCGCGGCACACACGACGCTGGGCTATTTGCTCGCGGTGGGCGCTCCCAACGCATTCAGAAGCGAACGGCTGGGGAGTGGCATCCTGGGGATCGCGCTGTGGGTGATCTGTCTGAATGGTGGTACCCTCGCGTTCAACAGTGCTTTCGACCGGGACGAGGGCGACGTGGCCTACCTGCGGCAGCCCCCGCCACCTCCACGCGGGCTGGCA
>DASUVR010000175.1:0-3587 GCA_036378855.1 Gemmatimonadales bacterium
CAGTCGCCAGTCGCCAGTCTTTAGTCATAACCTGTCGATTGGCAGTTGTGCGTCTCTGGGCCATTCCTTCGATGTGGAAGAGTGGGGACTGCCGACTGGCGACTGGCGGCTACCCCGTACCTGCCGAATGGCCTCGTACAGCACAATGCTCACCGCATTGGACAGATTGAGATTTCGCACCGGCCCCGACATCGGGATGGTAAAGCAGCGTTCCGGGTGCTTCTCCAGAATCCGCTGTGGCATGCCCTCGGTTTCGCTCCCAAACACCAGACAGCTGTTCGGCTTATAGGGAGCGTCCCAGAAGCTGTGTTCCGCATTGGCGGAGAAGTAGAGGCAGCGAGACCGATCCATCGCATCGCGAAAGGCAAACCAGTTCGGGTGCACCCAGAGGTCCACCGCGTCCCAGTAGTCCAACCCGGCTCGGCGAACCTCGGCGTCATCGATGCTGAAGCCCAGAGGCTCGATCAGGTGCAGCGAGGTGTCGGTAGCCGCGCAGAGTCGCGCGATGTTGCCGGTGTTGGGAGGGATCTGCGGTTCGATGAGCGCCACGTGAAGCGGCATCAGCCGCCCCGCGTGTGCATCTCGCGGTGCGGATCGGCCCGGAGAGACTCCAACTGGTAGAGTGCGCCTCGCTCAGGCGAGGTAACGCGGAGCTCGGCGCCGCGATCGTCTCGCCGGCGCCAGGTGTCCTCGATGTCTCGGGCAATCTCGGCGTCGGACCATCCTTCCCGTAGCGCCTGGCGAAGGTCGAGGCCGTTCTCCCCGTAGAGGCAGAGGAGCCAGGTACCGTCCGCCGTCAAACGGCTGCGGTCACACGTCCGGCAAAACGGCTCAGTGGTCGACGCAATGATCCCGATAACGGCGCCGTTCTGCAGCGCAAAACGCTCGGCAGGCGCCCAGCCGCTCTCATCAATGGGAGTAATGACACCGTAAACCTGCGCCAGACGTTCCAGCATTTCCTGCCGGGTCACCACTCGATCCATGGACCACTCGGTGGCGCCACCCACATCCATGTACTCGATGAACCGCACTTCGGCCCGTTCCGCCCGGGCAAACTCGACCAGATCGACCAGCTCATCATCGTTGTACCCACGAACGACGACCACGTTGAGCTTCACCGGCTCCAACCCCACCCGGCGGGCGGCCGCTATGCCCTCGAGCACGTCCCGGTGCCGCGTACTGCGCGCGAACTCCAGCATCCGGTCGGGCCGGAGGGTATCCAGGCTCACGGTGACCCGTGAAAGTCCGACGTCCCTGAGCTCCTCTGCATAGCGGGCCAGCAGGATGCCGTTGGTGGTAAGCGCAATGTCGCGGATCGCTCGATGGCGGCGCAGCAGCCCTACGAGCTTGGGGAGCTGATGACGGAGAAGCGGCTCGCCTCCGGTCAACCTCAGCTTGTCCACCCCAAGGGCCGCGAAGATGCCCACCAAGCGGTCGATCTCTTCGAAGGTGAGAATGGACTCGCGAGGCAGCCAGGCATACTCCTTTTCCGGCATGCAGTACCGGCAACGCATGTTGCAGCGGTCCGTGACTGAGATCCGCAGCGACTTGAGCGGGCGGTGAAAGACGTCGGTCAGCGGGGCGGCACTCATTAATCGGCTCCGTGCTCGCTAATGGCCTGTTCGACTGCCCCGCCGCTCTGCTGCCCTGCTGTCCCAGCTCCAACCCACTCCACTGTCCCATCGACGAAGACTTCTCGCTTCCAGATCGGCACTCGCCGCTTCACTTCCTCGATCACATAACGGCAGGCGGCGAATGCCTCGTCGCGATGAGCGGAGGCAGCCACGATGGCGACGGCAACGTCACCGATCTGCAGAGTTCCTGTCCGGTGTTTCAGCGCGATGACGCAGTCCCACTGCGACTGCGCCTCCCGGACGATTCGGCCGCACTCGGCTTCGGCCATTGGATCGTAAGCCGAGTATTCCAGACGAAGCACCGATCGTCCGTCCTGATGATCTCGCACCGAGCCGAGAAAGCTGGCGATCCCTCCGTACCGGGGAGATTGCACCTGGGCGAGCAGAGCGCCGAGATCGATCACATCAGCCGTCAAATACACCGGCTCAGCCACCCGAAAGGGGCGGAAGGATCGCAAGCTCGTCACCCGCGCCCAGCAGAGTGTCCGGCTCGACCTGGGTCAAATTCAGAGCGCAGAGGGGTTTGGCGGGGAGCCGCGCGCCGCCGGGAAAAGCACGAAGCCGCGCGAGGGCGTCGCTGACTCGTGCCGGACTCTCCAGTACCAGCTCCAACGCGTCGCTGCCCAGCAGCTCGGCATAGCTGGCAAAGAGGAGAACCCGGACGGTGACGGTCGAGGCTACTGCGGTCATGATTGAAAGGTAACAAGAAGTCGCCCCAAGACTCGAAACCCCGGGGCGACTCCGCTGCGTTGGGGAAGGTGCAGCCTACATACCCTGCGCCGGCTCGGCTTCAGGGGTGGTCTCGTCGGCAACGAGGGCCCGCAACTCTTTGCTGGGCTTGAATACCGGAACCGGACGGGCGGCCACTTCGACCGGGTCGCCGGTGCGAGGGTTTCGAGCCATGCGAGTCTTTCTACGACGGATCTTGAAGGTGCCGAAACCGCGGACCTCGATGTTGTGCTGCTGCTTGAGGGCTTCCTTGACCGCTTCCAGGAAAGCATCCACCACGCGGGCACAGTCTTTCTTGGAGATCATCGGCCCCGCTGTGCGGGCTATGGAGGCGGTCACCTGTTCGACGAGATCGGCCTTGGTCATGCATCCCCCAGGAGGGTTATGTCGGCGGAGCCAGGCGGGAAACTATGGCCGATACTACGAGCTTACCCCTTGTCTGTCAAGGGGTTGCCGAATCGACCTCCGTTCCGCGCGCAAGGAGGCCATGAATTCGGCAAAGTGAGGCCAGGCGTCGTGGGGTCCCGGAGCGGCCTCGGGATGATACTGAACCGCAAACAGCGGAAGCTCGCGGTGCCGAATACCCTCTATGGTACCGTCGTTCAGATTGACATGGGTGACTTCCAGCGCGGGGGCACCGGGAATCCGGTTTCCCTCTCCAACTACCGCGAATCCATGATTTTGGGTGGTGATAAGCACCTGGCCGTCGCGAAGATCCCGGACGGGATGATTACCTCCCCGGTGCCCGTACGGCAGCTTGCCTGTGGAACCACCGTATGCCAGGCCAATGAGCTGGTGGCCGAGACAGATTCCGAACGTGGGCAGGCCGGTGTCCGCGAGCTCCCGAATGCTGTGCAGTGCGTAGCCCACCGCCGCTGGGTCGCCCGGTCCATTGGAAAGAAAGAGGCCGTCAGGAGTTAGCTCGCGCACTTCAGCCGGAGAGGTGTTGCCGGGCACGACCGTGACTCGACAACCGGCATTTACCAGCATACGCACGATATTCCGCTTCATCCCGAAGTCATACGCCACGACGTGAGGACCAGCGCCTTCGCTCTGCCGGACCCCGGTGCTGGCCCGGGATGCCAGGTCAAGTCCCACCATTGATGGGGAGGCGAGCAGCCGGGCCTGCATTGCGTTGTCGGGGCCTTCTCCTTCAGCTATCACTCCCCGCATTGCGCCGCGGTCGCGCAGATGGCGAGTGAGCCTACGGGTGTCGATGTTCTC
>DASUVR010000176.1:0-13799 GCA_036378855.1 Gemmatimonadales bacterium
TGCCGATAGATCACCCGGCCACGGGTCAGATCATAGGGTGACAGGACTACGCTGACCCGATCTCCCTCCAGCACCCGAATCTTGAACTTGCTCATCTTACCCGCGGCGTAGGCCAGAATTTCGTGGCCGTTTTCCAGCATGACCCGATAGTTGCGGTCCGGCAACACCTCGGTAACCACACCCTCCATCTCGATTCCTTCTTCTTTGGCCATCAAGTATCTCCATGAGGGTGCGCGGCTACCGGCCTACAACGGGCACAGCGGGTGAATTTTGCCTCTCGGGGGCCGGGAATCAACCGGGGAGCTCCCCCCGGGCCCGCTCGATCTGATTCTCGACCAGCTCCACCAGCTGCCCGATTTCGTCAACATCGAAGGTTAGCCGGGCGCCCGCGGCACTGTAGATGTCTGGCAGGCTGCGAGTGGCGCCCAGCGCAAGCGCCTCACGATAGGAAGCCACTGCTTTGGTGGGGTTATCCAGACTGTTGCGCCAGACCTGGAGCGCCCCGATCTGGGCAATGCCGTACTCGATGTAGTAGAACGGGTACATGAAGATGTGCAGCTGCCTGTACCAGCGAGCTACCCGCTCCTGCTCCAAGCCGGACCAATCCACTCCGCGCTCAAAGCGCTGCCGTATCCGGAGCCAGGCCTCATCTCTGGCCCTGCCATCACCGCCCTGACCACTGGTATAGATCCAGGTCTGGAACGCATCCACGGAAGCGATGTGGACCAGACTCAGAAGCACGTCTTCCAAGTGCTCCAGCCAGGCGCTTCGAGCTTCGGCGGTATCGAAGTATCCCACCGGCTGCGCTAAATGGGGCGATGCTAGAAACTCCATGGACATGGAAGCGAGCTCGGCGGCCTCGGACCCGGGATGACGCTGCCAGATGAGTGGGAGCGGGTGGGAGGCAAACGCGTGAAAGGCGTGTCCCGCCTCATGCAGCAGAGTCATTACGTCGTCTACCAGACCGACCGCATTCATGAAGATGAACGGCCGGCCATGGAAATGGAGCGTTTCGCAGTAGCCACCCGGCGCCTTGCCCTTACGACTCTCGAGATCGAGCAGGCCCTCGTCGATCATGGTCTGGAACTCTCGGCCCAGGGAGGGATGCACCCGGTCGAAGACCTGCTTGGCCTTACCCACCAGATCGGAAGCATCGGAGAAGGGCCGCAACGGATTGCGGCGATAGGGGTCAACTGCTAGATCCCAGGGCCGCAGAACATCCAGCCCCAAACGCTCCCGCCGATGCTGCAGCACCCGTTCCACCGCCGGAGCAGCGGTTTGCTCGATAGCGGCATGGAACTTCTCGCAATCGGCCGGGGTGTAATCGAAGCGGAACTTGGCGGGAAAAATGTAGTCTCGAAAATTCGCGAAACCGGCGTTGTGAGCAGCCTGGGTTCGGAGCCGGTACATCTGATCGAACAGCGCGGCCAGTTGATTGCGGCTCTCGATATAAGGGGCGCTGGCGGCTCGGAAAGCTTGCTCCCTGACGCTCCGGTCAGGACTCTTCAGAAATGGCTGGAGCTGAGGGAGCGGCCGCTCGACACCCTCCCACTCGGCGGTCATCGATCCAGTAATTCGCTGATACCGGGCGCTGTGCTCTTCCAGCTCAGCGAAGATGGGAACGTTCTCTTCCCGGAAGATCTCGATCTGGGTTCGGAAACGGGCCAGGGTGGTAGTGAGCTCGGGCGTGCGGAAGCCGCTAGCCAACAGCTTCCGGGCGAGCTCGACGCTCCGTTCCTCCATTCGAGGCATGATTTCAGTGGAGAAGCGGAGGTGATCGGCTTCCTTGTCTCGATCGCTGGTGTCAATGGTGTAAGCGATCATGGCCCGGGCCGCGGCCTCGGTTACCAGTTCCTCCAGCCGGGACCACTCATGCAGCCATGCGGTGATGTTGTCTGAGTCCAGCTGACGCGCCGCCAATTCTTCGAAGAACGGTTCTATGTCCTCCCACCTAGCGCGAGCTAGAGCGGAGGGCGATGGCGGCAAATAAGACACTGTCACGATGGCTCCTATATCCGGATGATTGGGCGACCCCAGATATAACGATGATTTGGCGAGAGTCACAACCCATTTGGCCGCAGACGGTGAAATGTCGTGCGCTGCTGGTATTGCATGCCGATTTCCAGCAGGACGGCTTCCCCCAGGGCGCGACCCGTCAGCTGCAGGCTGGTTGGCAATCCGGCCTCTCCCTGTCCGTTCATCATGAAGAGCCCGGGCACCCCGCAAAGATTGGCGGCCCCACTGATATCAGTTCCCCCGGGAAAAGCCGGATACGCCTTGTCGAACGGCTGATCGATCGGCCAGGCCACGGTGGACAGCGATGGAGCAGCGATGGCATCCACCTGGCCCAGCAGGCCATCGAGGGCCTTGGCCGCAACACGCCGAACCCGCAGCGCTCGCAGGTAATCCTTTGCCGGAATCACCAGCCCGGCATAGCCGCCGAGCCGATCCTCAGGAGCGGTGAGTGTGGTGATGCCGCCGTGCTCGAACAGCGGCTCGAAGGCGCTCGCGCCTTCCGCGTCGATGATAATGCTTGCGGCCGCATCGAAAGGAAGATCTGGTAGCTCGAGATCCTCCACTACATCGCTGAACTCTCGCAGGACCGAGAGCGACTTCTCGAAGTTCTGCAGGACTTCCGGTTGAACCTTCTTCCGGGTGCCCTTCAAAATACCAATTCGGAACCGGCGAGAGGCTGACGGTGATGGAGTGACGAACTTTTCAGGAAGACTGGATGGATCCTCGGGGTCCGGACCAGCCATTGCCGCCAGCACGATCCCACAATCACGGGCGGTGCGAGCCAGCGGACCCAGCTTATCCATCGTCCAGCTCAGCGCCATTGCCCCGTGCCGGCTCACCCGGCCGTAGGTGGGACGAAGACCGCTTACCCCGCAGAATGCCGAGGGGAACTGAATCGACCCCCAGGTTTCGGACCCGATAGCGAACGGGACCATCGCCGCACCGACAGCAGACCCAGGACCGCTGGACGATCCGCCCGACCAGCGGCTCGGATCCCAGGGACTCTTGCCTGGACCGGTGAAACTCGCGAATGCCTGGTTATATCCCATGCCCCCGGCGAGCTCCACCATGCCGAGCTTGGCACAGAGAACGGCTCCTGCTTCGCGCAGGCGAGTTACCACCGTTGCGTCACCCTGAAGCATCTGGTGCCGATATGGCTCTGCTCCCCACGTGGTGGGAGCGCCCTTGGCCGCCAGGAGATCCTTGACTCCATAGGGAATGCCATGAAGCGGTCCTCGGTCGGTGCCGCCGGCCAGCTCCCGGTCTCGCTCTGCCGCTTCGGCCAATGCGGAAGAGCGCAGCACCGTCACCACAGCGTTGAAGCGGCCACCCAGCCGTTCCAGTCGCTCGAGAAAGAACCTGGTGAGATCCACCGTCGTGGTTTGCCGCTTGCGGAGCAGCGTTCCCAGCTCCTCCACCGTCAGGAAGGAGAAATCGGTCATCGCATGCGAGCGCTCTGAGGAGCCGAAAAGACGAAATCCGGCTCGTCACCATTGGCGAGGGGAACCTTTTTGAGTCGCTCCACCCGTTCCAGGCCGCTCTGGATTTGATCGGTGATAGTGGTCAGCGCCTTGGCCGAGAGTCGTGATCCGTACTGCGCCCGAATTGCGCCGGCGAGAGCTTTGGCGAGAGCCCCGGCGGGGGCGTGGACAGAATCAGCGGGTGGGCTCCAGTCCAGCACCGGAATGGATCCGGGAGTTACACCCAGCACCGGAGCGAGTGCGGCCATGGCCAGAGACTCGGCAAAGGCGCGGCGAGTAAGCTCGTTCACGATGGCGTCTCCTTCGGTTGGGTCATGGTGCGACCCTGCCGATGGTAGAGATAGGCCAGAAGGAGGAAGACGAGTCCCAGGATAAAGACCGATCCTACCCGGTAGAGCGCGTCAAGCGAGGACAAATCGAACACCAGAACCTTGATGACAGCCAGTCCAGCTACACCAAGACCCGCCACTCGGGCCGGCTTGAGACCGCGTCGAAAGCCCAGGCCCACCAATGCCGCGGCAAACACCAGCCACCAGGCACTCACCGCGAGACTCGAAGCCAATGAAGCCGTGTATGCGGAAAGCGTTTCGAGATTGAAGTAGCGCCGAATTTCGGCAGTGACTCCAAACAGGATCAGTGCGCCACCCAGCGCCCAGAGGCCGCCCTGAGGCACCGGCGATCCCGCCGCCAGTCCGGCTCGGCGCCACAGACCGGCAGCAAGAAGCATGGAGATCAATGCGGTAGCCCATAGCGCCATAGCCCAGGGGCCGAAGAACGCGGCATCATCGGCGGTCCTTCGAAGCAGAGCCTCGCCGAAAAGCTGCTGGAGCACGGCCCACAATGTGGCCAGCGAATACCAGCGGCCATCGGTCCGCCGGGTTGGATGATCCACCGCAGCCCAGAGCAGAACCAGCGCCAGCAACGCCCACACCCGAGGAACACCGCTCCAGTGGTTCCAGGCGGCAGCTCCCAGCGCGGCCGCTCCCACAAGCGCAAAGGCAGGCCGCACGCGTTGGTATCCTGCAACCAGATAGGGAACCCCAACCAGGAGTTCTACCGCTCCGCGGTGGGTATCGAACCAATGGCGATCGAGCTGATGGATGGCCCAGCCCAGGAGAAGAGGGGTCAGCAGGAAGTAGAGCGCCTCACCTAAAGACCAGCCGGGAGCTCTAGCGCCGGGCCCGAGGGGAGAAGCCAGCAGCCGCTCGTTGCGGAGAGCGAACCACCAGACCGGCAGCGCGAGCGCCAGCCCGGCCGCAAAGATGGCCCAGGGGTGATCGAGCTGCCTGCTCGCCGCCGCCACGAAGGTCCACCCACCGGAGAAAGAGAGAAAGCGGGTTTCCCACCAGTGCTCCCGCAATCCGATGTGAATCCCGGCACTGCCGCCCAGCACGCCATAGAGCAGCACTCCCCAGGGTGAGCCGCGGTCCGCCGCTCCGGCATAGGCCACACCGAAGAAGCTGAGCGCCACCACGAACATGGTGAGCCGCCAGCTCCGTCGTGCCGCCACAAACCCCAGTCCCGCGGCCATGCAGGCGAGGTAGAGCAACAGCAGATCGGCATCGGCGTTGTTCCGGCCCAGCAGGAGCGGGGCGAAGAAAGCACCCACGGCCGCCGTGGCGCCCAGCGCCTCGACGTCAATGGCGTACGCGATCATGGCGAGCGATACCGACACCAGAGCCAGGCTCAGCACGCCGGTGGTGGGCGGCACCACGTCGTACAGCCGGGCGGCAGCCCATACACTCAGATAGATGATGGCGGCGCCACACCCGATCAGCGCCGCGCCGTAGGTGCGGTACCGCGGATGAAGCCGCCAGCCGACAGCGCCCACGATCAACCCTGCGGCGGCTCCGCCGATGCAGCGCATGACCGGCGAGATCCATCCCCGATCGAACGAGAGCCGCAGCAGGTAGCCCGCCGCGAGAATCAGGGCCACGACCCCCACGGCCAGGAGGAGGCGTTGGCCGATCCATTGCTCGGATGAAAGAACGTGGGGAACGCGGGGAACGTGAGGAACGACGGAACGTGGGGAAGGATCAGGGGGCGCAGGCGGCCGATAATGTTCCTCAGGTACCCCACGTTCCCGCTTACCCGCCAGCTCCCGCACCTGCTGCTCCAGCGTTGCCAAGCGCCTTTCCAGCTGTTCCAGTCTGTCAGTCTCGTTCACTCGCTCATCACCTTTCGTCGTTTCTCACGCTCCTCACTGCTCCGCGTTCCCCACGTTCCCCACGTTTCTCAGGCCTCGGCTCCTTCCGCCGCCGGCTTGGTGACTCGAGGGTATGGGTCCACCTGAAATGCCATGAGCCCCACCAGGGCGACATACCCGGCGGCGAGGTAGAAGGGCCAGCCGTGACCGAGCCGCTGGAACGCGATGGTGGCGAGTATCGGCGCCGCCACCCGGGCCAGCCCAGCGAAGGTCTGGGCTACTCCCATGGTGGTGCCAAGCTCACGCGGGTCTGATGCGCGCGACATCAGGGACGTGGTGGCCGGAAAGAGCAACGCAGTGCCAATTGGCACCAGTGGGATCACGATCGCCAGAGTCCAGAGGCTTCGGGGCAGAGGATAGAGCGCGAGACCGACCACCAGAAGCATGGTGCCGATCCGCATGGCCCAGGCCTCCCCGATGCGGTCGACGATGGGCCCGAGCAGCAGGCTACGCATGACGAACGAGAGCACGCCGACGTAGAGAAAGATGTAACCGATGGTCTTCTCGTCGATCCCGAATTCGGCGCCGAGATACAATGCCATGACCGAGGTCATGGAGGCAAATGCCAGCATCCCAACCCCGTAAATCCACAGCAGCCGTGCAATAACGGTAGTGGGGTGCCGCAGTGCCACCCAGGCTGGATGCCATGGAGGTCGCCGAGGCTGCGCGCTCTTCTGAGCCGGCTCCTTCCGCGACTCGGGTAACCATCGCCAGGCGAAAAAAACGTTGATGAGGCAAAGGGAGGCCGCTACCAAGCCTGGTGCGGCTTGACCCAGATGAGCGGCGGAGGAACCGATCGCGGGACCAACCATCACGCCGGCAGAGGTTGCCGCCGAAAGCCAGCCGAGGGCGCGAGCCCGATCGGCCGGTTCGACGGTATCCGCCACGTAGGCCTGGGCTACTCCTGTGGTTCCACCACCCGCGCCCTGGACCAGGCGAGAGAGGAAGAGCAGCCACACGGTGCTGGCAAATCCGAATACCACATACGCGATCGCGGAGGCACTCAAACCGATTAACAGAGCCGGCCGGCGTCCGTATCGATCGGACATTCGGCCCCAGAGCGGCGCGGCCAGCAGCTGGGCGATGGAGAAGGAGGCGATCAGGCGGCCGATCGTTTCCGGCGTCGCGTGCAGTTTCAGCGCGTAGAACGGCAGCAACGGGAGCACGATCATGAATCCGATCATGTCCACGAAGTTGACCGCGATCAGCACGGCCAGCCGGCGGAATTGATTCATCCGGTGCTTCCCTGCTCCGCCCCCACCGCAAATACCAACGCGCTCACCGCCATCAACACCACTCCATAAGCTGCCGCCACTCCGACATCGGATTGTCGCAGGCTGGACAGAATCTCCAGCGAGATTGGTCGGGTGTCGTAGGTGTACAGCATGATCGAGGTCACGAAGTCGCCAAAGGCGGTGACAAAGGCCAGGCTCGCGCCTGCCACCAGAGCCGGCCGGAGCAGTGGTAAGGTCACTCGCCGGAGGGTACGCCACCAGCCGGCGCCCAGCGTTGCCGCTGCCTCATCCAGCGAGGGGTCGAGCCCGCGGAGCCCGGCCAGCACCGCCCGGCCCGTCAGCGGCAGATCCCTGACCAAATAAGCCAGCGGAAGGATCCAGAGGGTGCCGACCAGAATGAACCGACCGGCCAGTGGCGCGTGAACACTGAAGGCGGTGGCCAGTGCAATGGCAAATACGGTTCCAGGTACGGCCCATGGCAGCGTCAGCAGGCTCTGGATTGCTCCGCCGGTTCGGACTCGGCTCCGCACTGTCAAAATGCCGGCGAGTAGCGCAACAGCGACGGCCACAGCGGTGGCAGCTGTGGCCAGCCACAGGCTGTTCAGCAGCGGACGGGCCCGTACCGGATCCTGGATCAGGGTGAGATAGTTGCGCCAGGTGTAGGCAGGAGGAAACGGCTCCGTGGTCCAGGTGCCGACGGGCACGAACGAGACCAGCAGGAGCGTCAGATGCGGTAGCAACAGCACCAGGGCCAGTCCCCACCCGAGCACCGCAACCAACATCCGCGCCGTCCGGCTCCGGATCGGCACCAGCGCCGGAGGAACGCCTTTGCGCCCCCCGCCCTGCTCGTTGGGGCTGCGGACTCCCCGAAGCAGCCAGAGCGCCAGCAGAGCGAGCAGGGTGAGCGATGCAGTCTCGACCATCGCCAGCTGGTCGTCGCCATTGAGACGGGTGGCCACGATCTGGGTGGGCATGACCCGGAAGCCGCCGCCGAAGATGTAGGGCGCGCTGAAAGACGCCAGCGCCGTCATGAAGGTGAGTAGCGCGCCGCCCCCCAGCGATGGGTAGAGCAACGGCAGCACCACCCGCCTCAAGGTGCGTCCCCGGCCGGCCCCGAGACTGGCCGCGGCCTCGAACACGGACGCATCGAGCGAAGACAAACCTGCGCGGGTAAACAGATAGAAGTAGACGTACATCGAATACGCGTGGACCAGGAGAATCGCGGCCGCGCCCTGCAGCCGCCAGGGAGGCTCATCCAGGCCGAACAACCACTGGACCAGAAGCGAGGTGAAGCCGCTTTCGCCGTAGAGAAAGAGAAAGGCGATGACGCCCACCAACGGCGGCAACACCGCCGGCAGCGCCACCAGACCTCCCAGCGTCCTCCTGCCAGGAAAGTCGTAACGCCAGAACAGGAAGGCGAGGGGCACGCCGATGCCGCCGGCGAGAACGACGGTGGCCACCGAGATCCACAGGCTGCCCCAGAGGGCCTGCGCCTCGTTGCGTCTACGAAAGAACTGCCGTACGAAATCGAAGGTCCACCCATCGGGCCCGCGAAACCCCTCGATCAGCACCAGCAGAAGCGGATACAACACCAGCCAGGCCAGAAACAGCAGCAGGAGCCCGGCGGCGACATTGGCGCGGGTATCGCGCTTCACTCTTTGGGGGCCGGAAAGAGATGGATCCCGCCGCCCGCGCGCCGGCTTGGAAGAATTCCGGTTCGCTGCCCCGGAGAGACCGCACGGGGCGGTCCGCTCACCTCCAGCGACGCCCCTCCATCAGTGACGACGGTGTAGAGGCTGGCCGATCCGGTGAACCGCCGCTGGGTGATGACCCCGTTGATGCTGCCTGGAGCTGGATCCAGAAGACGCAACGCTTCCGGACGCACTACCATGGTAGCGGGACCGGCCGGCGCGGAGCTCGAAGCGCCGTCGGTCAGCTGCCACTCCACCCCCTCAACGGCTATCCGAAGACCGCGATCGCCGGGGCCCAGCACCGTGACCGGAATGCTGCTCGACCGACCGACAAACTCGGCCACGAACTCGGTGGCGGGCGTCGCGTACAGGTCCTCCGGCGTGCCCACCTGCTCGAGCCGTCCTCCTCGAAGCACGGCCACCCGGTCGCCCAGATCAAACGCTTCCTCCTGCTCGTGGGTGACGAACACAGAGGTGATCCCGACGCGCCGGATCAGCTCCCGAATTTCCCGGCGGGTTCGTTCCCGCAGCGCCGGATCCAGGTTGGAGAGCGGCTCGTCCAGCAGGAGAACCCGTGGCTCGGGTGCGAGGGCCCTCGCGAGCGCGACCCGCTGTTGCTGCCCGCCGGAGAGTTGTCCGATCCGGCGGCGCTCGAAACCCGCCAGGTCCACCAGTGTCAGCGCGCGGGCAACCCGCTGGCTCAGCTCTTCGCCGCCTACGCCCAGTGACTCCAGGCCGAAGGCCACGTTCTGGCCGACGTCGAGATGAGGGAAGAGGGCGTAATGCTGAAACACCATGCCGAACCTGCGCGCCACCGGGGCAACGGCGGTGACATCATCCTGCTCCACCAGGACGCGCCCGGAATCCGGTACTTCGAAGCCTGCCAGCAACCGCAAGGTTGTGGTCTTTCCGCTGCCGCTGGGTCCCAACAGGGCCAGGATCTCACCCCGCTCGAGGGCGAGCGATACGTGATCCACCGCCAGGGTGGCACCGAAACGCTTGCTCAGATCCTCCAGCCGCAGAAAGGGCATGGGCGCGCTCACGGCTGGGCCTTTCCCGTTCCGCGGACGTGCTGGTCCCAGTAGCTCATCCAGGCGGGCCCGTCGCGGGAGAGCAGACCCCAGTCCATGTTGGCCACCACCATTTCCCGCTCGACCTGAGCCACCCAGGCCGGTACCTGGTCAGACGGCAGGTCGATCCGGGCCGGCAACCGGAACACTTCACGAGCGGTGAGCAGTTGCGCCGCCTCACTCCCGACGTATTCGATGAATGCGCGAGCCGCCTCTGGATGCCGGGATCCTCGCACCAACCCCACCGCGTCGTCGATTACCACTGTGCCACTGCGCGGAAAAACGTATCCCAGCGGGATCCCTTTGGCCTGGCTCATCAGGATGTCCTGCAAATCCCAGAGGCTGATCAGGCCCTCCTGGCGAGCGAGCTTCTCGTACAACAACGCCGGACTGATCGTATAGGTCTTGGTCTGTGCGTCGAGACGGCGGAGCCAATCCATCCCCCATGCAGTGTCGCCGGTTTGACGAAGGCTCCGCACCAGAATGAGACCCCAGATCGCGCGCATGGTTCCACTCGCCATGGGATCGCGGATGATGACTTTATCCCGCCACCGGGGGAGCAGCACATCGTCCCAATCCTTGGGCGCTGCTTCCCGGGACACCGCTCGGCTGTTATACGCAATTACGGCCGGGGTCCGGTACACCGGGTAGTAGAAACCGCTCACGGTGCTGCCGCTCACCTGTCCGGCCCACGAGGGGTGATACGGAGTGAGCAGGGAGTCGTGGATCCCCCGGTCGAAGATGGTCGTCGGTCCTCCGAACCACACATCGGCCTGGGGATTCACCCGCTCGAAGCGCAATCGGTCGAGAATCTCCTGCGACCCCATATCCAGCCAGCGCACGTCGATATCGGGGCGCCGGCGCTCGAAGTCGCGCTCCAGCAACTCGAGCTGGTCCCGTCCGTGGGGCGAGTAGAGCACAACGGGTGTTCGGTGGTCGGGGGAGCAGGCGGTAAAGGCGGTAAGAGCGGTAAGAGCGGTAAGAGCGGTAAGGGCGGTAAGAGCGGTAAGAGCGGTAAGAGTAAAACGCCGAGGATGTACTATTCCGCTCCTTCCGCCATTACCGCTCCTACCGGCCACGGAGCGCCAGGAGATTAGCAAACAGCCGAAATGCCCCGGGCACCCCGGCGGGCAGCTGCCGGAAGAAGCTCAGCCCGGTATACACATAGGTGCCTTTCCCCACGGTCGCGATCAGAAGCCCACCGGAGAGCGGCGCCTCGCCGGGGTCATGGGTTTCAAGCACCGGGCGGTAGTGCCGATCCCAGCTGCGTGCGAAGTAGAGTCCCCGCTCCTGGATCCATCCTTGCCAGTCGGGGGAGCCAAGGCGGTTCGGTTTCCGGAACAGTGGATGATCCGGGACGAGGAGGCGGACAGGAGCGCGTTCATCAGTTACCCGGTCGTGGCCCACCGTCAGGGTCGAACGGGGTGATGCCGAGGCCTTGTCGGGCGTACCCGGCGGTGGCAGCGGCGGGCCGCCCACTTTCATCGGGTAAGGCGCGAAGCCGCCGTTGAAGAATCGCTGCTGCTGGTACTGTACAATGACCAGACCGCCGCGCCGGGCATAGTTCAGCAGCCGCCGGTTGTTTTCCACCAGTGCTGAATCGGTTTCATAGGCGCGGGGACCGATCACGATGGCGTCGAAGCGGTCGAGATTACCTCGCTCCAGAGCCTGAGGACCGAGCAGCGTAAGGGGAACGCCGACGTCGGTTAGAGCTTCCGGCACCCGGTCTGCCGCTCCGCGGACATACCCCACGCGGGTGAGTCGGGGCAGCACCAGGGAGGCGAGCTGCAGCGTCGCCGACGCGTGCCGGGTGTAGGCCCGCGGACGAATGTGCGGGTAATCCACGGTATAGAGACCAACGTCGTACGCTGTTCCGCCGGCGTCGCGGGCCACCGCCTCGATCTCGACTCTCCCCGCATTGATCTTGGACGGCGGTTTTACATCGAAGTCGAAGGTCTCACGCTCATCCTCGGTGCTGAAACTGAAGCGCTGCGGCGGAACGGCAGGCCAACCCGGCGGGACTCGGAGACTCACCGTTCCACTGGTCGAGTCCCGCGCTCCGTGTGTCAAGGTGACGGTGAACCGGTGGGAAGCCACCGAGCTCAGGGGCCACAATTCGGTGCCCGGCTCCAGCTTGACGTCAACCCGGGGCACGACAAACAACGGCCGGCGCACCTCGCCACGTGCCTGATCGTTGAATTGGAAGACCGCTTCCTGGGTGCGCACGGCGCCCAGGCTGTCTCCCTCACCGGCGTTGGCCTCGACCGTACCCAGGAATGTCGGTGATTCAAACGGCTCTCCGTAGGGCAGACTCCCGGCCATTTCGCCGGTCTGCGCCTCGGGCCACCGGTAGATATCACCGGATCGCGGCTGCATCAGGAAGTACGGGGTGGAGAGAGGCTGCTCCAGCACCGGATACTCGAGGGAGATGGTTCCCACCTGCCCCGGAGGAATGGTTTGAGATGAGGGAGGCCGGTCGGGGCTGCGACATTCTCCCAGCGGGATGCACTGCGCCGCTCGCATGTCGGCCAGACGGGGTTTGGCCGAGGTATTCCAGGTCGACAGTGTCCAGTGGAGCTGCTGGCCGGGAATGACCCGGTCATCGTCCACCACAACATCGAAGACCGATCCTCCCAAGTGCCAGGCCGCGGCGTTGAGGTGCCCCAGCTGATCCTCCAGTTCAATGCCGCGAGTGTAATAGACCCCGCGGGCTCCGGAAGAGGCTTGCGGTGGCACCGCTACGGCGTGGTCGAGGTCACTCGCGGCTCGAGCAAGCAGGCCACGCTGGAGCACTGGGTTCCCTCGGGCAAGCAAGAGGGAGTCGATCCGGGCGGAGTAGCGCTGCAGTTCCGGCACCGCGGGAGAGGAGCGGACCAGGTCGGCTGAGGTCGCCCGCCGACGCTCGCCGAGGGGCATGGCCGACAGACTGGTGTCGATACCGGCAAAGAGCGCTGCTTCACCGGAACCGGTGCGGTCTTCCACCAGAGCGAGTCTCACGGTGGATGGTCCCATGCGCTGCAGCTGCCCCATATCCTGGGAGCGGTGCAGGCTGCGACCTGCCATGGCAATCTGGTGGTAGGATTTCCCGACCGCCGGGTCGAGGGTACCACCATTGAGCGTGAGGGTGGTAGCGGCGGTATCGAATCGAGCACTGCGATACAACTTGAGCACCGTCCAGGGCAGCAGGCCTTCTTCGGCGAAGAGCTCGGGGAAGCGGCTCGAATCCCCGGCAATTCGAAACGCCTCCTGGGCGGACCAGCCCGCGGCCTGGTGCTGGCCGTGTCCATCTCGTGGGGTGCCGCTGAAGATCGAGACGATGATCTGCGGTCGAAACCGGCGAACGATTCGGACGACATCCTTGAGAATCGTGTCCCGGGGCCAGTGTTGCCAGGTTTCGTCCATCGTCTTGGAGAAGCCGAAATCATAGGCCCGGGTGAAGTACTGGCGTGCCCCATCCAAACGCCGGGCAGCCAGCAGCTCCTCCGTCCTGAGCAGGCCCAGCGCCTCTCCCAACTCTGGACCGATCAGATTCTGGCCGCCCTCGCCCCGGTTGAGCGACAGATAGGCGGCCTCGGCGCCCATTCCCCGGACCAGTACCGTAAGCAACTCCGTGTCCTCGTCGTCCGGATGGGCGCCGATCATCAACACCCGCTTGTAGTGCCCCAACATGCGGAGCTCCTGGTCGAGCGCCACAACGCCTCCATTGGAGGGCGGCTCGAGCTGGGCCGCCAACGGCGGCGGCGTGAAAGCGAGCGAGATGGAGAAGATGAAAGCGGCGGAGCGAAATTGCCGACGCACAGACCCGGCCGGAATGGGTGAGGCTGGAAGGTAATTGCGTCGGGAACGCTATGTCATTGCGGAGCATCCCCCAGCGGAATCTCCCGGCAGGCAGCGCGAAATTCGGGGTGCCGGTTCCACAGATACAGTGCCATGCAGGCTGCCGCCAGCGTGTTTGCGACCACTACAGCCCAGAAGGGGAACAGCTCATGGGTTCGCTCCGAGAGCACCTCGAGCAACCCGTAGAACAGCACCTCAAAGACCAGAAAGACCGGAAGCAGGGCGTACCGCACTACCGAGTCCCGCACCCCCCAGTGGACCAG
>DASUVR010000177.1:0-4413 GCA_036378855.1 Gemmatimonadales bacterium
GGCGCTACTTACGATTACGCGCTCTCGTCCGGCGCGCAGGGCGTCCTTGCCGCCTTCGTCCAAAGCGGTGGTGGGTTCGTGGGCTCGCAGTGGAACGGGTATGAGCCCCAGCCCAATCTCGACGAGCTGACCCTGCAGAGCGCAGGCTTCGATCCGAGCGGGCCGGAGCAGAACTGCAGCGGTTGCACCGTGACCTATGAACGGTTGCCCGCTGGCGCGGGCCACCCGGTGCTGGCCGGGCTGCCGGCTTCGTTCTCGATTCCGGCCGACGGTCACGATGCCGGTCCGGCCAAGGAATTTGCTACGCCACTGATGCAGGTCTCGACCGGCGGCGCGGCGGTCCTGGTCCGCGATTTCGGATCCGGCCGGGTTGTCGGCTTCAGCTTTGCGCCGAACTATCCGTGGGATGATCAAGGTCAGCTGCACGACCTGCTGACGCTGCAGGATCCTAATGTGCAACACCTCTACCTTAACGCGGTGCGTTGGGCTGCGGGCTCGGGTGCGGTGGTTACCGTGCCCCAGACTATCACCTTCAACCCGCTGGGCGACAAAGTCTTTAGTGACCCAGTGTTCTCGGTGAGTGCGTCGGCCAGCTCCGGTCTGCCGGTGAACTTCACCGCGTCCGGTAACTGTTCCGTGGTCGGCTCCAGTGTGTCACTCAACGCCGCGGGCTCGTGCACCATCACCGCCCATCAGGCGGGTAACGATGCCTATGCCCCGGCTGACGATGTTTCGCGGACCTTCTCGATTGGCAAGGGGTTGGCAACCATCACGGTTGGTACCGAGTTCACCTACGATGGAACGGTGAAGAGCGCCAACATTACCACCAACCCCTCGGGGCTGAGTGGCGTGACTGTCAGCTATACCCTGAACGGCTCGCCGGTGGCCCAGCCGGTCAACGCTGGCATTTACCAGGTGAGCGCGACGCTGAACAATCCGAATTACCAGGCCCCGGCGGCGAGTGGAACTCTGACCATCCGTCAGGCGGCGCCCGATCTGCACTGGACGCCTGGTTCGCTGGCCTCGGGCACTCCGCTCGGCCCTTCGCAGCTGAACGCGACGGCCACCGGTGTGGTCGGTGCGCCACTGACCGGCAGCTTCAGCTATACTCCCGCGGCCGGCACTTCGTTCTCCGCTGGAACCTACTCTCTGTCGGTGCAGTTTACGCCGGCGAGTGGCAACTATAGTGCGGCGTCCAAGGCGGTGTCGATCACGGTCTCAGGCGCCATGAACTTCGCCGGGTTCTTTTCGCCGGTGAGGAACATGCCTTACGTGAATACGGCTCACGCCGGCAGCGCCATTCCCGTGAAGTTCACGGTTGGTGGGTTCCGGGGTAAGAATGTGCTCCTGCAAACCCCAACCTCTAGCGAGGTGGCGTGTCCGGCCGGTGCTCCGGTGAATGCGGTGCGTCCCGGCCTGGCCGTTGTCCCAGGGCTGCGGTCGCTGGGGTACAGCTACAGCTATACCTGGAAGACCAGTTCGAGCTGGGCGGGCACTTGCCGGGTGTTTGTGTTGACCCTGGCTGACGGGAGCACCCACCAGGCGCTGTTCCGCTTCGTGGAGGCGCCGAAGGGGCCGGCTATACGCAGACTCTTCGGCCACTAAACAGAAGTCGCTAGCGACAAGGCCAGGGCGCCGGTGAGCGTCCTGGCCTTTGTCATTTCTAGCTCTTTTCGCCCAGGACCTTGATCACTACCCGTTTTCGGCGCTGGCCGTCCCACTCGCCGTAGAAGACCCGTTGCCAGGGCCCGAAATCAAGCTTGCCCGCGGTGATCGGGACGATCACCTCGTGACCCACGGTCAGGCTCCTGAGATGGGCCGCGGCGTTATCCTCCCCGGTCTCGTTGTGCTGATACCGCTCCGGCTCCCACGGGGCTATGGTGTTCTCCAACCAGGCGAGGATATCCTGCCACAACCCAGACTCATGATCGTTGACGAATACCGAGGCACTGATGTGCATGGCCGAGACCAGCACGAATCCCTCGTGCACGCCGCTGGCCCGCACTTGCTCCGCCACCTGGTCGGTGATGTCAATGATCTCCTGACGCTTCCTGGTCTCGAACCAGAGGTAATGCGTGTGACTGGTCATCGCAGCAGCTCTTCCAGCTTTACTGCGGTCTCGGTCTTCTCATCCCGGTATTTCACGATGACCGGGGCGTACAGGGAGACACCGGCCGCTGCACCGGGACCGGACCGCACCGGACGGCTCCCCGGCACTACCACCGCGCCGGCGGGGATCTCGAGCGGACGATCTCCCTCCCGCCGATAGACCCGGTCGCGCACCAGATCGAAGATGCTGGTTCCAGCAGACAAAATGGTGCCCGGGGCAAGCACTGCCCGCTCTCGGACGATGGTCCCTTCATAGACCCCGGAGTTGCCGCCCACCAGCACCTCGTCCTCGATGATTACTGGCAGCGCGCCCGCCGGCTCCAGAACTCCCCCGATCTGTGCCCCGGCAGACAGATGAACCCGTCGCCCAATCTGGGCACAGGATCCGACCAGGGCGTGAGAGTCCACCATCGTCCCCTCTCCCACGTAGGCGCCCACGTTGATGTACATCGGCGGCATGCACACTACTCCAGGGGCGACGTAGCAGCCGTCCCGTATGGTCGAGCCCCCCGGAACAATGCGGATTCCGTCTGAGGGACTGATGCTGCGCAGAGGGTAGGTGTCCTTGTCGAAGAACGGAAAGGGCCCGGCGCCGAGCACCTGAGTCACCCGTCCGAGCCTGAAGCCAAGGAGAATGCCGCTCTTGACCCAGCGGTTCACTCGCCAGGTTCCATCCGGGCCCGGCTCGGCGGCTCGTACCGCGCCGCGGTTGAGCAACTGTTTGAGCGAATGAAACGCGCGCAAGGCCCGGGCTTCTTCTCCCTCCGGCACGCCGGTGGCGTAACGCTCGATCTCGGCTTTCAGCTCGTCCTGAGAGGAGACCTGGTCCTTCACAGCGCCACCCCGGCTGCCTGTAGCGCTCGGCGGAGCGCCAGAATGGTGGTATCGCTGGCAGGCAGCAGCGGAAGCCGGAGCACATTCTGGATCCGGCCCATGCAGTGGAGCGCCGCTTTGACGGGAGCAGGGTTGGTCTCCAGAAAATTGGCGTTCATCAGGGGGAGCAGACGATAGTGGAGTGAGCGGGCGTTATGGATGTTGTCGGAGAGGAGCAGGTGCACCAGGGCCGTCATGGCCGCCGGAATTTCGTTGGATACCACCGAGATCAGGCCATCACCACCTGCCGCCAGCACGGGTAAAGTCAGCCAGTCGTCTCCCGAGAGCACTGCGAACTCCCCTGGTCTCGACCGCAGGAGCGTCATGATCTGGCTCAAGTCGCCGCTGGCCTCCTTGATGCCGATGATGTTGGGATGCCCGGCCAGACGGAGCGCCAGCTCAGGCCCGAGGTTGACTGCGGTGCGTCCGGGGACGTTGTACAGGCAAACCGGCTTGTCGGCGGCATCGGCCACGGCGCTGAAGTGCCGGAAGAGACCTTCCTGGCTGGGCTTGTTGTAGTAAGGTGCTGCGCTGAGCACGTAGTTGGCCCCGAGCCGGCACATGCGCTGCGCTTCGTCAACCGCCTTGGCCGTGTCGTTGCTGGTAGCTCCGGCCATGACCGGAACTCTGCCATTGGCGAGCTCGACCACCGCGGCTACGACCCGTTCCCGCTCCGAATCATTCAGCGTCTGTGCTTCACCGGTGGATCCGCAGGGGACCAGAAAATCGATGCCTTCGGCAATCTGCCAATCGACCAGAGCTCGGAGCGCCGGAAAATCTACCGCCCCCGATTCAGTGAACGGTGTGACCAGAGCCGTTCCGCAACCCTGCAGCCGGGTCATGAAGGTCCGAACAACATCTGCTCGAAGGTGAATACGCCCACGTGGCCGGGCAGCCATTCGGCCGCGGAGATGGCACCCACCGCGAACGTCTTCCGGCTTTGAGTGTCGTGGCGCAAGGTGACGGTCTCGTAAGGGCCTTGATAGCTCAGTACGTGGGTGCCCAGGGCATCGCCCACGCGAGTCGAAGAAATCGGAAAGTTGCGATGTTGATCTTCAGCCCGAAGCTGGCTCTGCAACTGAAGGGCTGTGCCTGAAGGTGCATCCAGTTTGAACTGATGATGCTCTTCCTCGATCGAGGCGCTGAACTCCGAACGGCCGCGGAAAGCCCGCGCCATCTCCCGGGCCACGCGGAGAAAAAGATGAACCCCCACCGCAAAGTTGGCCGCGTGGAGCAGGGCGCCCCGCCGCTCCCGAAACCACTGACCTACCCGGGGCAGCTCGTCTGTCCATCCGGTCGTTCCCGTTACCGTAGGAATTCCGAGCTCGCTGAGCCGCTCCAGGTTTCGGACCACGCAGTCGGGCCGGGTAAATTCCACCGCCACGTCGACCCCCCTCAACCGCTCCGCGGTGAGGGCCTGGCCATCGGTGT
>DASUVR010000178.1:0-2320 GCA_036378855.1 Gemmatimonadales bacterium
GGGCGACCAGGAAGGATCGGTCTCCAGGCCAGTCTCGGTCAGAAAGGTCTCTTCCGAGCCGTCGGCTCCGACGGTAGCAATGTCGCTGGTGCCCCCCTCGTCGGGACCGCCGTCCAGCGTTTGCACGAAGGCGATGGTCTGTCCGTCGGGTGCGAAAGATGGGGCGGTGTTGTCCAGCTCGTCCTGGGTCACCCGTGTTTGATGGGTTCCGTCGGGGCTCATGGTATAGATCTCGTTGAACCCGTCGCGATCGCTCTGGAATGTGATCAGGTTGGGCCCGGTCAGAGGCGGAGCGGTGCAGGTGACCGGGTAGGCGATCGGCTGGATCTGTCCGCCGAGGACGGTCAACGGCTGAGTGGGGTCAGTGTTCAGGGCGCAGTTGGCGGACAGATCGTCGATCACGAACGTATGGTCCCCCACCGGGATGCCGCCGAAATCGGCATGCCCATTAACCGGCAACCCCTGGGTCTGCGCAGTGGCGGTTCCCGGATCGAGGGTCACCAGGTAGCCGTTACTGTCCAGGCCGAGGCCCAGCGTCGGCGCGCTGATCCGTACGAACCCCACGTCGGTCGTTTCGTTGGTCGGCTCTTGATCGTCGCCGCTGCAGGCGGCGATCAGGAGGGAGAGCAGCAGTAGCTGGCGCGAGCGCACGTGACCTCCGCCGGGTTGCTGTTGGGAAGAGACGTTGATCCCTGAGGGCGCAACAGCGAGACCTTACCGGCCCAAACGGATCACGTCAAGAAGGCTGCGTTACCGGGCCGCCGGTCAACGGCTTCAGATCGGGGCCGCTCCATTCTCCTCGAGCCGCCACCGACATCAGCAGTTCCTTGGAGTAGTACTCCAGCAGCGCGTTCTTGTGAGCCAGCGGGCTGGCCAGGAGGACTCCCACCCGCTGAGCAAGAGTGCCCTCCCGCTGTTCCGAGAGAAAATCCGCGATCAGATGAGCGTAAGCACGGGTGATGGTCTCGTGGTATCCGCTGGAATCCGTATTGGCGGTGCCGTGCGAGTCATTGAGAGCCCGGATTCCCTGGCGCAACCGTTCCACTGCTCCATCCACTCCGTAGCGGTGCACATGCCAGGCGCCCACCGACAGATGGGCGGCATGGGTCCATTCGGACTTGGGCAGCGTCCGCTCCCGGAAGCGAGCCACGAAGTCGTCGAGCTGAGCGTCACTGGTCCAGGTCATGGCTCCGTCTAGTGATCCGTTCTCGTTCCTCGCACCAGCTCCACGGCATGCTCCACCAGGTTGCTCAGAACCGCGAGTCCATCTCGCACCCCGCCCGGACTCCCCGGCAGATTGACGATCAGGGTCTTTCCTCGAACACCGGCGGTCCCTCGCGACAAAGCTGCCCGGGGAAAGCGGGGAAACGATGTCATCCGAATCGCCTCTGCTATTCCCGGCGCCTCCTTCTCCAGAATGGCCCGGGTAGCTTCGGGGGTGACATCGCGCTCGGTGAGTCCGGTGCCGCCCGTGGTGAGGATCAAATCAGCTCGATCGGTGTCGGCCCATTCGGCCAGGGTGACCGAGATACGGACCGTGTCGTCGGGGACGAGCCCGCGCTCCGCGATGGGATACTGCCGCTCCCGGGCCCACGAGGCGATCAGGTCGCCCGAGGAGTCGGCCCGCTCGCCTCGGCTGCATGCGTCTGAAATCGTGAGGATGGCCAGCCGGAGTGCCATGGGCAGAAAATAAGCTGTCACGCGCCGCTGCAGGGTGTCACATTCCCGATGTGGCGACACTCCAACGCGGCGAGTTCCGAGAGCCCATCGGGTGAGGGAATGCCGGGGTCAACCGGGGTTTGCGCACAATTACCGGGGTTGAGACCCAGGCACGAAGCTTGAGGCTGGTCCAATCCCCACCCACCCTGAGTGAAGTTTCTGAGCCAGCCACTGATATCCATCGACGAGCCGCGGGTCGTCCTGGTGGTCGAGGACGAAGACATGGTTCGCCGCACCCTCACCCGGGTGCTCAATCAGGCCGGTTACCGTACCCTGGAAGCGCACCATGGCAGCGAGGCGCTGAGCATGGTGGCCCTGGCCTATCCCTATCTGCACCTCGTCATTACCGACGTCCTGATGCCCGAGCTGGATGGACGAGCCCTGGGCCAGCGGCTTCGGGAACGCTACCCGGCGCTCCCGGTGCTTTACATCTCGGCCTATCCATCGGACGATTTGTTCCATCGGGGCGCCCCGACCTCGAACGCGCCCTACCTCCAGAAGCCGATCGAGGCGGGAGAGCTGCTCCGGGTGGCCCAGCAGCTGATGCTGTCTTCCGGACCGAACGCTTCCGTTCTGACGTATGGGGCGGCGCCACTTGACC
>DASUVR010000179.1:0-12449 GCA_036378855.1 Gemmatimonadales bacterium
GGGAATTCTGGGGCAGCGGAAGAAGCTGACCCCGCCGGAGATCCGGCGGCTCCTGCTGGAGGCGGGGAGTGCTCTGGGCTATGCGGCCCAGCGGGGCATCGTGCACCGGGACATCAAGCCCGACAACATCATGTTCGACGAGTTCGGGCAGAGCGTGCTGACCGATTTCGGCATCGCCAAGGCGGCATCCGGTCAGAAACTCACCGGGACCGGCATGTCCATCGGAACTCCGCACTACATGAGCCCGGAACAGGCCCGGGCCCAACCGATTGACGGCCGAAGCGACATCTACAGCCTGGGCATCGTAGCCTACCAGTGCCTCACCGGAAGCGTCCCCTACGATGGCGAGGACAGCTTTTCGATCGGATACAAGCACATCACGGAACCGATCCCCACGCCCAGCCTGGTCACCGCGGACGAGCGCCGCCTCTTCGAAGTCATCAAGCGGATGCTCATGAAGGATCCGTTCGACCGCTATCAGACCTGTGAGGAGTTGATCGCCTCATTTCAGGGTCAGCCCATCGCGGCAACCGGAGCGGTGCGCACCAGTATGGCGACAGTGGTTCCTGCCGCGGCCGCCGCCGGCTCGGGCATCGGGCCGGTGGCGAGTGGGGGGGCGTTTCCACCCATCGTGAGTCAACCCACCACCCCGCTCGATTCGCCGCTGGTTAATCGGCGCATGACGCCCCGGGAACGCCGGGAGGTGCCCCGCCGGGTAGCCGACCGCTCAGTGGCCATGCGCGGTGGTTCGTCGTCCTGGGCCTGGGTCTGGATTCTGCTGGCGGTGTTGGGTGGCGTGGGTGGCGCCCTCTACTACTTCGCGGTCCACGGATTTGCCCCCGTGGGAATTGCCGCGGAAGCGGCCGACTCGGTCAAGGCTGCTGATGACACGAGGCGGCCAGTGGATAGCACGGCCAGTCAAACCGTAGCGCCTCCCCGGGACACCGGAGCCTCACCCAACGCCTCCTCGCCTCCTCCGGCAGACTCTGCGGCCATTAAACCGTCCAGGGATTCAGTGGCTGCCGGGCCGGCCGCTCCGAATGACATAGTCGGACCGGTGGACAGTGGCGGCATTCGTTTGATCGGTCTGCCTCGCGGATCTACCGTCATGATCGATGAGCAACCGATCACGCAGGCGCTGACCAAGCTTGCGCCGGGCCCTCACGCGCTCGCCATCTCGGCCCCGCGCTACAACTTCTACTCTGATACCATCGTGGTGCGCCCAGGCGCGGTCGAGGAGCTTACCCCGCAGCTCACCCAGATCGGAGCTCCGCTGTCCACCAGGCGCGAGGCCCGGCGCCAGGCGGAGCCGGGCTGTGTCCCGGGGCCGGGCTACAACGCGGATGGCTCCTGCTTCGAGGAGCGGCCCAAACCGGTCAACCCTCCCTTTGTGGCACTCCCCCCAGATGCCCAGCCGTCACCCCGTCCATCTCTGCTGTGGGTCAAAGTCTCCGCCGAAGGGAGGACGGTGGACATCATGCGCCTCCGCCCCTCGAACGATCCGGCCTTCGAACGGGCCGTACGCAATTTCGTGTGGACGGTTACCTGGCATCCCGCGCTGAAGGATGGCGCGCCGGTCGAGGGTTGGACCCAGATGCTCTTCCCTCCTGCCCAGCAATAGTAGAGGTCTCTCGCTGACCAGCATTCACCCCTCCGCCTTCATCGCGTCCACCGCAGCCGTGATGGGCGACGTCACTCTGGGCGAGAACGCCAGTATCTGGTACCACGCCGTCGTGCGGGGAGACATGGCTCCCATCGTCATCGGCGCTCAATCCAATATTCAGGATGGCACGGTGGTCCATGTGGACGAGGGCGTGCCTTGCACGGTAGGAATGCGGGTCGGCGTAGGCCACCGAGTCGTCCTCCATGGCTGCACGATTGGGAACGACTGCCTCATTGCCATGGGCAGCGTTCTGCTGAATGGGGTCAGTATTGGAAACGGAAGCGTGGTTGCGGCGGGAGCGGTGGTACCCGAGGGTATGCAGGTTCCGCCCCGGTCCCTCGTCATGGGTGTCCCCGGCCGCATCGTCCGCCAGGTGGATGCCGCACTGGCAGAGCGGATTGCCGCCACCTGGAAGCACTACGTCGAGGAAGCGCGGGCGCACAAGGCCGGCCGGTATCCGCTGGTTTTTCTCCCCACCAATTCACCCTAATCCACTTGTCTACATCGGCCTTATATTTGTGATGTGAACAGCAGGATCGCACGTATTGTCGGGCATTTCCTGCGGTATTGTCTCGCTCGGTCTGCGGTCCTAGCTTGGCCTTCCGTTTTCGGCCGGACCTCAGGGCCGGCCTTCTGAGACGCTACCCTTACCAGGCGGGGAGTTCATGAAATCGTCCACCCCACGGGACGCGGTCCGGCTTTCGCCCAATGCGATCACGGTGCTCGAGAAGCGCTATCTGCTGAAAGACGAGACCGGGACGCCCGTCGAAAGTCCGAGCGACCTGTTCCGCCGGGTGGCCAGAACTGTGGCTCAGGCCGATGCCCGCTACGGGGGATCGACCGAACAGGTGGAGCAGGTGGCCGGCGACTTCTTCGGCCTCATGGCCAACCGGCTTTTTGTGCCCAACTCCCCCACGCTGATGAATGCCGGCCGCCCCCTGGGGCAGCTGTCCGCCTGCTTCGTGCTTCCGGTGGACGATGCGCTCTCCAACGGGAAGAGCGGCATCTATGACACCCTGCGGGCCATGGCGCTGGTCCACCAGTCGGGGGGTGGCACCGGATTCAGCTTCTCCCGCCTTCGCCCCAAGAACGACATCGTCCGCTCCACCATGGGCGTGGCCTCCGGGCCGGTCTCCTTCATGTCCCTGTTCGACGCATCTACCGATGTGGTCAAGCAGGGCGGCACCCGGCGGGGCGCCAACATGGGCATTCTCCGGGTCGACCATCCGGACATCCTGGAGTTCATCACCTGCAAGGACGACACAACCAAGATCACCAACTTCAACATCTCGGTTGCCGTCACCGATGCGTTCATGGCTGCGGTAGAAGCCGACGGGCTCTACGATTTGATCCATCCCAAGACCGGTCAGGTCAGCGGCCAGCTCAGGGCCCGTGAAGTCTGGCAACTGATCATCCACGGTGCCTGGAAGACGGGCGAGCCAGGCGTGTTCTTTATCGACCGCGCCAACTATTACAACCCGGTTCCGCATCTGGGTGAGTATGAGGCTACCAACCCCTGCGGGGAGCAGCCGCTACTGTCCTATGACGTGTGCAATCTGGGATCGATCAATCTGGGCGCGTTGGTTACCGAAGACGGGAAAGGCGGGAAGCAGGTCGACTGGGATGAGCTCCGCCGGGTGGTGCACCTCTCCACCCACTTCCTGGAGAACGTGATCGACGCCAATCAATATCCGCTCCCGGAAATCACTGACCTGGCCCAGCGGATCCGGCGGATCGGGCTGGGGGTCATGGGCCTGGCCGACGTCTTCGTGAAGCTCGGCGTGCCTTACGACTCAGACGAAGGGGTCGCTCTCGGCCGGAAGATTCAGCAGTTCGTGGACGAGGAGGGTAAGCGGGAATCCGAGCGGCTTGCAGCCCAGCGCGGAACGTTCCCGGAATGGGAGCGAAGCATCTGGGGCCCGGATGAAACCTGCGCCCGCAACGCCCAGGGCGAACGGGTTCGACCCATGCGGAGGCTCCGGAACTGCAACGTCACCACGGTGGCCCCCACCGGCACGATCTCCATCATTGCCGGGTGCAGCTCCGGCATCGAGCCTCTCTTTGCCGTCGCGTTCATGCGCAATCAGGCCGGGGTCCTCATGCCCGACGTGAATGAGGATTTCATCGCCATCGCCAAGGCTGAAGGCTGGCACTCGGACGAGCTGATGCGAAAGATCGCGGAAACCGGCCACATCGATTTTCCGGAGGTCCCGGCCAAGTGGCAGCGAGTCTTCGTTACTGCCAATGCCATCAAGCCCGAGTGGCACATCCGGATGCAGGCGGCGTTTCAGGAGTTCAACGACAGCGCCATCTCCAAGACCTGCAACTTCGCCCACGACGCGTCGGAGGAATACGTCGAGGAGATCTACCGGCTGGCCTACCGGCTCAACTGCAAGGGCGTCACCGTCTACCGCGATGGCAGCCGCGACATGCAAGTTCTATCGGCCGGGTCTACCGCCAAGAAAGTGATCGAAGGCAGCGAAAAGAGCGGAAAAGGCGGTACGCCGGTAACCGCGACTTCCGCCGATCTGCATGGTGAGATCGCGGAGTTGCGGGTCGAAAACGAGCGGCTTCAGCGAATCGTGCTCGAGCTGGAATCAGAAAACCTCCAGCGGCGGCAGAAGCGCTCCCGGCCCGAGGTCCTGCGCGGGACCACTCGGCGGGTCGAGACGCCACTCGGGACGCTCTACGTTACCATCACCGAAGATGACAGGGGCCAGCCCTTCGAGGTCTTCATGACACTGGGGAAGGCGGGCGGTGCCCTGATGGCCGACGTGGAGTCGCTCGGGCGTCTGATCAGTCTGGCATTGCGCTCGGGAATTCCCATCAAGGAAATTTATCGCCAGCTCCGCGGCATCAGCTCGGATCGGGTAATCGGTTTGGGGCCAAACAAGATTCTGTCGGTGCCCGATGCCGTGGGTATCGCCATCGAGCGGTGGATGCAGGAGAAGCAGGGTATTCAACAGGAGCTCCTGCCCGGAAGTAAGACCGGCCCCCAAGCCGAGCTCGCTCCGGTGGTGAGCCAACCCGTCGGCCAGTCCGGCGCGCGGGGAGAACAGATGATATTCGGCGGGATGCAGGAAATGCTGTCGGGCGCCTGCCCGGATTGCGGATCCCAGCTGGAATTTGCCGAGGGTTGCATGAAGTGCCACGTGTGCGGCTTCAGCGAATGTGGGTGATCGTGGTCATCTGCAAGTAGCCAAGCCGTGACACGACAGCGCCCGTCGGCCGAATGGCCGGCGGGCGTTGGCCTTTGTCAGAAAGGAGTGGCCATGGAGTACGCTCGTGAATTCATTGCTGCAGTGGAGGTGCCCCGGGCCGTCAACCCGCTGCTGCAGCACTTGCCGGACACCTACGTGTCCGAAACCAACAAGCTCGGCTCAGTCTGGAGCGAGTTGCAGGACCACCAGCTCGAGTTCCGCCCGCATGCCCGCAGCAGCTCGATCCGGCAGATCCTGGCGCACCAGATCCTTTCCGAACGAAGGTTCTTCGCGGAGTTCATTGGATTGGAAGAGCCGCCGGTCGAGTCACTGCTACCCGCCGGAGACGGACCTCCAGTCCAGGCCTACGTGGATCGAGCCGTGGTACTGGCCCGTGCGCGGCTGCCTGCCTTGGCCCGGGCAGACGAGAAATTCTGGCTGGGCGAAGTCCCGTTCTTCGACGTGACCCGCCAGCGGATCTGGGTCTTCTGGCGACGGGTGCTGCACACGGCTCACCATCGAGCCCAGGTTGGCATTTGCCTTCGGCTGCTGGAAGCTCAGGTTCCTCCCACCTACGGACCGACCGCCGACGTCAGCTGGACTGGAGCGGATCCAACGAATACTCTGGACGCCGCGCGCAGGGCAGGGGCATAATGCAGGCACAGCAGTAATCATCCACGGCTTCGAAGAGAGGGATCCATGGCGGCAGACCAGCAGGGTGGCGCACTCAAGCCGGTGTCGCCCGCCCGGGTGGCGGAAGAGCTCAAGAAACTCAGCAGCCAGCGGAAGGAAGGCAAACTGGCCCCCGATGAATACGAGCACCGGTTCTCGCGCATGATCACGGAGCTGCGCGAGCGGCGGATCGACGGATCCCGGGCCGACATCCTGGGGACACTGAAGCCGCTCAAGGAGCAGGGCATCATCTCTGATACCGATTGGCTGCGGCTCACCAAGCAGTTGGGACTGGTGTGAACCTGGCGCCACTGGAAATGTCCGTCCCCGCCGGGGACGGACTGGTGTTGAAGGGCACTCTGACCTATCCGGATGAGTACGCAGGGGCGGCCTTTCCCCTCGCCGTGCTGGCCCACCAGTATCCCGCCACCCGCGATAGCTACGCGCCTCTGGTCGCCGACCTGCTCGATAGTGGTGTGGCCACGCTGGCGTTCGATCTGCGGGGACATGGAGCCTCCATCATCTCGCCCAGGGGCCCGATGGTCATCGACACGCCGGAAGGGCTTACCCTCGAGGCATTCGGCCAGGCATTCATGAGCAGTGCCGGCAAGGTCGGCTTCTCCCGCCTCGACAACGACATTCTGAGGGTGGCTTCGTGGGGGGTCAACCAGAACTTCATCGATGCCCGTCGCCTGGCACTGGTGGGCGCCAGCATTGGTGGGAGCGGTGTTCTGCTGGCGCTGAGCACAATCCCCGGGCTCTCTGCGCTGGCGACGGTGGGTGCCGCCGGGGCGCCGGCGATCAGCGATGACGCCGCCTCCCGTATCAGGGTCAACCTGGAGAAAACCAGGGTACCCTGTTTCCTGGCTTCGTCTCGCGGTGATCCATTCGATGGCGGCGGGAACGTCACCCGCTGGAGCAAGGGACTTTCCCACGTGAGCGGACGGCTGATTCCTGGTTCGGCACACGCTATGGCCATTTACTTCGACGTGCGGGAGGAACTTCTTCAATTCCTCCTGCCGCTGCTCGGCGTCCAGTGATTCCCCGCCGCAAGCTCGGTCGCAACGCCCCTCAGGTGTCCGCCGTCGGCTATGGGGGGATGCACCTGTCGATTCAGGAGCGGCCCCCCGAAGAGCAAGCCGTGCGGGTAATTCACGCTGCCCTGGACGCCGGAGTCACCCTGATCGACACCGCCGACGTCTACTGTCTGGACGATCGTGAGATCGGGCACAATGAACGGCTGATCGCTCTGGCTCTGCGGACCTATCGGGGGAGCCGGGACCAGGTGGTCGTTGCCACCAAGGGCGGAATGGCGCGCCCGGGTGGACGCTGGGTCATGGCGGGTCGTCCGGAGCAGCTCAAGGCAGCCTGCGAGCGTTCTCTCAAGGCGCTGGGGGTGAACCAGATCGATCTGTACCAGCTTCACACACCGGACCCGTCCGTCCCCTTGGCCGACAGCGTTGGAGCTCTGGCCGATCTTCAGCGGGAAGGGAAGATCCGGTGGGTCGGATTGTCGAACGTGTCAGTCTCCGAGATCCAGGACGCCGAGCGGGTGGTCGAGGTGACCTCGGTGCAGAACCGGTTGAATCCGTTTTTTCGGGAGGCGCTGGAGGAAGGCGTGGTGCAGTACTGCACCCAGCACGGAATCGGGTTCCTCGCCTACAGCCCGATCGGGGGAGGCCGACTCAATCGCAAGCTGCCCGCGCATCCGGTGCTCCGCCCTATGGCGAGTCGGCTCGGCGTCACTCCTCACGCGCTGGTTCTGGCCTGGGTGTTGGCCCGGTCGCCGGCGGTCATCGTGATCCCCAGCGCCCGCACGGTGGAGCATGCTGTCGACAGCACCACCGCGGCGGGCATAACGCTTTCCGAGGCCGACCTGTCGGCCATCACTACCGCAGAGTTCTCCCGGGCCTGATCAGGCCCAGCGCACCAGCGTTGCTCCAGCGGTAAATCCGGCGCCTACTGCGGCAAAAACCATCAAGTCGCCCCGTTTGAGTTTGCCCTTCCTGACCGCAGCATCGAGCGCCAGAGGAAGCGTTGCGCCCGTGGTATTGCCATAACAGGCCAGGACCGACGCGACTCTCTCGGAGGACAGGCCCAGGCGTTCGCCCACGGCATCCAGAATCCTCTGATTGGCCTGGTGGGGAACCAGCAACGCCACATCGGCGGGCGTGAGACCGTTGCGCTGCAACACCACCTGCACGCTTTCCACCATCTGCGACACGGCAAACTTGAACACCACCTTGCCGTTCTGTTTGAGGTAGTGCTGGCGCGTGGTAACCGTCTCCAAGCTGGGCGGGTTCAGCGATCCGCCGGCCGGCATGAGCAGGTCGTTTCGCCCGCTTCCATCCACCCGGTGATAAAAATCCAGGATCCCGAAATTCGGTTCGGCCCGTTCCAACAGCACCGCGCCCGCTCCGTCGCCGAACAGAACCGCGGTGGTCCGGTCCAGTGGATCGATGATCGAGCTCATGAGGTCCGCGCCCACCACGACGACCCGCTGGTGCGCACCGCTGGCGACCATCTGCGCACCGGTTGTGAGTGCGTAGAGAAAGCCGGAGCATGCGGCCGAAAGATCGAAGCCCCAGGCCCGGGTAAGGCCAAGCTGATCCTGGATGAGACACGCGGTGGCAGGAAAGAGCATGTCGGGGGTGACGGTGGCCACGATGATGGCATCGATGTCTCCCGGCCCGAGTTGGCGATCGGCCATGAGCCGGCGAACGGCTTCGGCTCCCATGGTCGAGGTGGTCTCGCCGGGAGCGCCGATCCGGCGCTCCCGAATTCCGGTGCGGGTGATGATCCACTCGTCAGAGGTATCGAGACTCTGCGCCAGCTCCGCGTTGGTGAGTACGCGTTCCGGCACGTAGATCGCAACTCCGGTGATCGCGGCTCGGCACGGCTCGGAGTGCGGTTCTACCATGCCCGAATCTCTGCCTGACCGCGAACGGGCCGCAAGCGTCTTATATTTCCGGGATGCCTTTCGTCACTCGCCGGAGCACCGTTACCGCCAACGTCGGCGGCGTCTTGATTGGATCCGCTCATCCGGTCGTGGTCCAATCGATGACCAACACCGACACGGCGGATGTTACCGCCACCGCGGGCCAGATTGCCGAGCTTGCGAGGGCCGGAAGCGAGCTGGTTCGAGTCACGGTCAACAACGAGGCTTCGGCCCAGGCGGTGCCTGCGGTGGTGGACGCATTGGCGCGGATGGAGGTGAGCGTTCCCATCATCGGAGACTTTCACTACAACGGCCATCTGCTCCTCACCAGGTATCCGGAATGCGCCCGGGCTCTGGCCAAGTATCGGATCAATCCCGGAAACGTGGGAGGAAAGCGGCGGGACGAGAACTTCCGGTCCATTGTCGAAGTCGCGCTGGCCTACGACAAGCCGGTGCGGATTGGCGTGAACTGGGGCTCGCTCGACCAGACGCTGCTCACCGCCATGATGGACGCCAACGCACGCCGACCGTCCCCGCGGGACACCCGATTGGTCGTCCTGGAAGCCATGGTGGAAAGTGCCCTCCAGTCGGCGGTGCTCGCGGAGGCGACGGGTCTGGGTCATGATCGCATTGTGCTCAGCGCCAAGGTGTCCGGGGTGCAGGATCTGGTCGACGTGTATCGCATGCTCGCGGCCCGCTGCGACTTTCCGCTGCATCTCGGATTGACCGAGGCCGGGCTTGGCGCCAAGGGGATCATTGCCAGCACCGCCGGCCTCAGCATTCTCCTCCAGGAAGGCATCGGTGACACTATTCGGGTGTCGCTGACCCCTGAGCCTGGAGGAGACCGCAGCGAGGAGGTCCGCGTCGCCCAGCAGATTTTGCAGTCGCTCGGGCTTCGGAGCTTCAATCCGCAGGTTACCGCCTGTCCCGGCTGCGGCCGGACCACCAGCACCTTCTTTCAGCAGATGGCGCAGGACATTCAGGACTATCTGCGGGTGAAGATGCCGGTGTGGCGGACCGAGCATCCCGGCGTCGAGGAGATGAAGGTGGCCGTCATGGGCTGTGTGGTGAATGGCCCCGGTGAATCCAAGCACGCCAATATCGGGATCTCCCTTCCCGGCACCTTCGAAGAGCCCAAGGCCCCGGTATACGTGGATGGCCGCCTCCTGGTGACGCTGCGCGGCGACGACATCGTGGCCGAGTTTCTGGGAATCCTCGAGGAGTATGTCTCGTCTCGATACGGCGTCGGGGCCGCGGAGCGGGTCTGATCGGTCTCGAGGCAACTCTCCGCGATCAGCCGCTGGCTGCAAGTCTCGCCCTGTTCGTCGCCGGCCTGGCCACCAGTCTCACTCCCTGCGTGTACCCGATGATTCCGATTACCGCCGGCATCCTGGGCGGGGCGGGGGCAACCGGACGCTCGCGGGGGCGGACTCTCGCGCTGACGCTGGTGTACGTTCTGGGCCTGGCACTGGTGTACTCGTTGCTCGGACTGCTGGCAGGCCTCTCCGGCACCCTCTTCGGCAGTGTGAGCTCGAGTCCCTGGGCTCTGCTGATCATGGGCAACCTGCTGCTGGTGTTTGGCCTGGGATTATTGGACGTCTTTACCTTCGGCGTGCCCAGCCGAGTGGCGGCGTGGGCCGGCCGGATTGGCGGGAATTCGGTGGCCGGCGTCTTCGCATTGGGCGCAACATCGGGGTTGGTGGCCGCCCCTTGCGGCGCTCCCGCATTCGCTGCGGTGCTCACATTCGTCAGTACCACTGGAAGCGCCTGGCTGGGGTTTCTCTATCTCTTCGTATTCTCTCTGGGCCTGACCGCTCTCCTGGTCGCGGTAGGAATTTTCAGCGGAGTCGTTGCCGCGTTGCCGCGGGCAGGCGCCTGGACCCTGACTGTCAAGCGAGTGGGCGGCATATTGCTGGTGGGAATGGCGGAATACTATTTCGTACGAGCGGGGACTGTACTATGAAGACGCTGTTGCACGCTGGAGTCATGGCTCTCCTGCTGCTGGGAGTCGGCCGGCTCGCTGCTCAGGAGTCGGGTATCCCGGTTGGAAGCAAAGCGCCGGCAGTCAAGGTGAATGATCTCGACGGAAAACCGGTGGACCTCGCGCAGTATATCGGAAAGCAGCCAGTGCTGCTCGAGTTCTGGGCCACCTGGTGTGAGCTTTGCGAAGAGCTACTTCCCCGGGTTCGCGCGGCCCACGCGGCCTATGGCTCCAAGGTCGAGTTCATCGGCGTCAACGTCACCGTCAATCAAACGCCCGAGCGGGTTCGCCGGTACGTGGACACACACCAGCCCGGGTTCCGTACGTTGTATGACGATCAGGGCACCAGCATTCGAGCGTACAAGGTGCCCACCACCTCCTATGTGGTGGTAGTGGATCGGACGGGGAAGGTGGCCTATACCGGCACAGGCGGTACACAGGATCTCGATAAGGTTCTGCGCGGGGTTACTCGGGACTGAACTCTCAGGAAGGATTGACTCATGCGGGTTTCTCACCTTTCGGTGGCATTCATCGGTCTGGCCATTGTACCTGCCATTGCGGCTCAGAACCATCCTGGAACGGTCAAAGCCGTTCTCCAGAGTGGACCGGATGTAGGCCAGCGGGCACCCGATTTTTCGTTGCCCTGGGCCAACCGGGATGGGGTAGGCCCGGTCGAATCGCCTTACCAGCTCGCCAGCGACCGCGGCAAGACCGTTGTGGTCGCCTTCTATCCGCGTGATTTCACCAAGGGGTGCACCGCGCAGTTGCGGACTTTTGCCGAACAGTACGACAGCTTGTTCGGGCCCAATGTGGTGGTGGTCGGGATCAGCGCGGATTCCGTAAGCACTCACAATCGCTTTGCGGCCAGCCTGGGGCTCCCGTTTCGGTTGCTGAGCGATCCCGAGCAACGGGTATCCAAGCAGTACGCCAGCAAGGATCCTGACGGCTACAATCGGCGCACCGTGTATGTCGTGGGGCCGGACGGCCGGGTCAAATTCCGGAATCTGAACTTCAATGCCCTGGATTCCAGCGACTTCGCCGAGCTGCGCGCCGCAGTGAAAAGCAGCATCCGCGGAACCTGAAAGCCTTCGTTTCCCCTGAGGACGTATGCTGAAGCCTCTGGCCATCGGCGTGGCTGTCGCCTGCTGTGCTCCCTCGGTGCTGCGGGCCCAGCATCCCACCGGTGAGAAGGAGGCCCAGGCCTGGAGCCTGCAAGGGCTGAGGGAAGGCTACTGCGTCCGTTTCCTGATCGAGCCGCGCGCCGCCGCCAAAGAGGTCAAGTCCGGTGCTCGCCCGATTCCCGCCAGCCAGGATCCCACGCTTCATCCCGCCATTCAGCAGTTGGTCCGCTATCAGCCCGACTTCGCGTCCTGGTCCGAGTCCAACCTCTGCTTCTACTTCAGCGATACGGTACAGGTCGGCAGCCGCCGAGTCGCCGAAAAGCATCCCCGGAACCGACAGATGCTTGCGGTGTGGACCATCCCTACGCAGGAAGAATCGTCAGGAGCTCGGCGAGATGCGGTATTGGGTATCTACTCCGGTCGGGGTAGTCTGATTCGGGCTGCCGAAACCGCCGGGGTGAAGTTGCGGGAAGGGCACCTGTCTGTGGTCGACAGCGCCGACGCCGGTACCGATGTCTACACCATCAAGCTGGATCGGACGTCACTGATCTGGCGCGGACACCCGGCCGGTGACAGTACCCGCGTCGACCGACCAATCGAGGAATCCTGGTCTGCTGTTCCGGGTACCCGCAGCCGACCCTGGTTGGTTCGATTCAGCTTCCGTCCGCAATGGAGCCGGGGGTTGGTCGGGTCGCTCACCGTGCAGGGGAAGGGCGACCTCACAAAGTGGTTGAAGGGGTCGCCCATCCGATTCGTCGGGCCGGTGTACTACGGTGGGGCGGGGGAGCTTCAGTTTCTGCGATAAACCAGCGGTAGCCCTCCGCCTCTTTCAACCCGCCGTCTGTCCGCCGAACCAGTTTTTGTCCGCCTGCCC
>DASUVR010000180.1:0-4084 GCA_036378855.1 Gemmatimonadales bacterium
TGGGCGCCAGTCCGGGCGTGGACCGCCAGCTGGTACGGCGCCTGTTCGCCGACAACCCGCTTGGCCAGGCGCGCGAGCAGACGCCGATCGCCGTCGTGCGTCGCGTCGAGTGGCCCGCCGATCAGCCACTCCCCGCCGAGCCGAAGCGCCGCCTCACCCCACCCTGATCGAACGGCTGATACGATTCCGCCCGGACGTGGGGATGTAGCTCAGCTGGGAGAGCACCTCCTTTGCAAGGAGGGGGTCAGGGGTTCGAGTCCCCTCATCTCCACCAACGCACCCACCGGACCGCCGGGGTCAGCCGCCGAGCGCGAACTCCTCGAGATCCGCCTGGGGCTTGACGTCCGGCAGCCGCACCATGCGGAAGGCGTTCAACAGGCCAAGCAGCCCCGCCAGCAGCGGCACCCCCAGCGCAATCTGCAGGGCGCGCGGCCGCACCTCCTCGTTGATGCGGATGATCTCGGCAGCGACGTCGGGAGGCTCGTCGGCCAGCAACGCTTCGAGCTGAGTGGTGCTCATCAGCTCGGCTCCCTCGTTCAGGACGGCCGCGATGTGGTCCTTGTCGTCCTGCGGGATCACGGCGCTGGCGTTGACGGCGTTCGTGAAGTTGAACGCCAGGCTGGCGAGCATGAGGCTGCCGGCCAGGGCCAGGCCGAACGACAGGCCGAAGGAGCCGGCCGCGGAGTTGACGCCGGCGGCCTCGCTGATCCGCTGAGGCTCGATTGGCGCCAGCGTGTAGTTGTTCAGCTGAGACACGAGCAGGCCCAGACCTGCGCCGGCGATGGCCAGGGGCGGAGCCAGCCACCACGCGGTGTTGGCGTCGATCCGCGGAACCAACGGCACAATCAGCACGACCCCGATCACTAGCAGCGCGAACCCGAGTCGGATGATCACCGCCGGACGGCGCTGCCCGGCCCGACGACCGGCCAGCGTGGCGAGCGCAAACATGCTCAGCGACAGCGGCGCCAGCATCAGGCCCGCTCCCAGGGCGGTGAACTCCAGCACCATCTGCAGGAAGAGCGGCAGGGCGATCATCAGCCCGCCAAGCGAGATCTGCTGCGCCATCTGCTGGCTGATCCCGATGCGGAACGGCTTCGACACGAACAGCGTTGGCTCGATCAGCGGCACATCGCCGCGCCGCTTCCGGCGCACCAGCCACCAGCCGAGCAAAGCCATGGAGATGAAGCCGATTGCCAGCAGCGCGGCGACCGCCTCGCCGCCGCCCTCCCAGACCAGGATGCCAAGCACGATGCCGCCCATGCCGAACACCGAGAACGCTGCGCCAACGAGATCGATCCGCTTGTCGCCGGTGAACTTCACGTCCTTCACCAGGCCGAGCCCGGTGAGGACGATGGCGATGATCACGACCTCGCCGGCAAATCCGACCCGCCAGGACCAGACGGTGGTGATGAATCCGCCGACCAGCGGACCGACCGCCGCGGCGATGGCCGCGGCCGCTCCGACCAGGGCGTACACCCGGCGCTGCGCGGCCCCCTGGAAGTTGCCGTGGATCAGCGACTGCATGGCGGGCAGCAGCAGCGACGCGCCAAGGCCGCCCACGATCGCCCAGAAGATGATCACCGGCAGCAGGCTGTCGGCCAGGACCATCGCGGTCGCGCCGACCGCGTAGCCCAGCAGCCCGAGCGTGTAGGCCAGCTTGCGCCCGAAGATGTCGCCGAGCTTGCTGCTGATCAGGATGAAGGCGGCCGAAACCAGTGCTTCCAGCGCGATCGCCGTCTGCACTCCGCTGGCCGTGGCGCCCAGGTCGCGCACCACCGCCGAGATGGACACGTTCATCAGCGAGGTGTCGACCACCAGCACGAACATGGCGGCGGCCAGCAGCAGGCCCAGGCGGCCGGGGTTTCCAGACTCAGCGGTGGCGGCGGTTTCGGCCTCGGCGGCCATGGGCTGATCACCTTGCTCGGGCGGCCTCCGCGACGGCGTCGCGGCCAACCGATGGCGAAGGGTAGCAGACGCCTGACCTCGCCTTGACCGTGCAAAACGCGGGTGATAAACTCAGCGGACTTTCGCGAGGTGACCCCTCCAGGTCGTCTCGCGATCTGTGTGAAAACCCCACATCGGATCGGTCCCTTGACCGCTGCGCGCGACCTCGCGTCGTGCTCATCGGTCAGCGGACCGCGCTGACGCCTCGTCCTCAGGACGAGCGCGACCTTACCAACCGAAGACTGGAAGCATCGATTTCGTCGAGGATTTTCCGACGCTCGCACGGCTGACTGCCGTGCGGGACGGACCGCGCATATCGGGCCAGCCTCGTGCTAGCCGCGTGAGTGCGTTAGGTCAAGCTACTAAGGGCGTTCGGTGGATGCCTTGGCGCCAAGAGCCGATGAAGGACGTGGCAGGCGACGAAATGCTTCGGGAAGCTGCGAGCAAGCGTTATCACCCGGAGATATCCGAATGGGGAAACCCACCCAGGGTCATGCCTGGGTACGACCGACTGAATTCATAGGTCGGATCGAGGACACCGAGGGAACTGAAACATCTAAGTACCTCGAGGAACAGAGAACATTCCGTGAGTAGTGGCGAGCGAAAGCGGAAGAGCCCAAACCACGACTGCGTGATAGGTTGCAGCCGTTTCAGTCGTGGTGTTGTAGGGCCGGCCTGCGTGTGCACTGCACTGCCCGCAGGGAGTTACAAATCGGGTTCGCTAGCAGAAGTGGCATGGAAAGGCCAGCCGTAGAGGGTGACAGCCCCGTAAGCGAAAGCGATCCGACTCCTGGCCGTGTCCCTGAGTACCACGTGGAAGGTCTCTCATGTGGGAACCCGGGCGGACCACCGTCCAAGGCTAAATACTCTTGGCGACCGATAGTGCACTAGTACCGTGAGGGAAAGGTGAAAAGCACCCCGGGAGGGGAGTGAAACAGTACCTGAAACCGGATGCCTACAAGCAGTCAAAGGGTGTTGCCCCGGCTTCGGCCGCGGGTAGCCTGATGGCGTGCCTTTTGAAGAATGAGCCGGCGAGTTACTCGTAGGTGGCAAGGTTAAGTCCGTGAAGGACGCAGCCGCAGCGAAAGCGAGTCTGAACAGGGCGTCAGAGTCGCCGCGAGTAGACCCGAAACCGAGTGAGCTACCCATGGGCAGGTTGAAGCGGGAGTAATGTCCCGTGGAGGACCGAACTCACTAGCGTTGAAAAGCTAGGGGATGACCTGTGGGTAGAGGTGAAATGCCAATCGAACTCGGAGATAGCTGGTTCTCCCCGAAATAGCTTTAGGGCTAGCCTCGGGGGTTCAGTCACGGGGGTAGAGCACTGAATGGGCTAGGGGGCTTCCCGCTTACCAAACCCAATCAAACTCCGAATCCCGTGATTTCAGACCCCGGGAGTCAGACTGCGAGGGCTAAGCTTCGTGGTCAAAAGGAAAACAGTCCGGACCGACAGCTAAGGTCCCAAAATCCAGACTAAGTGGGGAAGGATGTGGAGTTGCACAGACAACCAGGATGTTGGCTCAGAAGCAGCCACCATTTAAAGAGTGCGTAATAGCTCACTGGTCAAGTGATTCCGCGCCGAAGATCCAACGGGGCTCAAGTCTGGTACCGAAGCTTCGGATTGTGTGTGGCCTTCGGGCCAAATGCAGTGGTAGGGGAGCGTTCCGTCAGCAGAGAAGGTCGACCGTGAGGACGGCTGGAGCGGACGGAAGTGCGAATGCCGGCATGAGTAGCGAAATGCGCGCGAGAAACGCGCACGCCGTATGTCTAAGGTTTCCTGAGGAAGGTTAATCCGCTCAGGGTTAGTCGGGCCTAAGCCGAGGGCGAAAGCCGTAGGCGATGGACAATCGGTTGATATTCCGATACCGCCAACGATCGTTTGCACCGCAAGGTGCCTGGTTCGTGGACGCTGGTGCGCTGAGGGGCGACTTCGGTCGCCTCGAGGCAGCCAGATGAGAAGCGGGCCTGGGAGCAAGGGCGTGACCGGGAACGGTAGGTCGAGCGCACTTTGGCTATGTGCGTCTAAGCCGGTAGGGGGAGAGGACAGGCAAATCCGTCCTCTCATTCAACTCCGAGAAGCGAATGAAAGGCGAAAGCTGATTCGACTGAGCCGATCCTGCAAGAAAAGCGTCTAGCGAGATCA
>DASUVR010000181.1:0-6503 GCA_036378855.1 Gemmatimonadales bacterium
CAGCGGACTCGGCCTTCAGCTCGACGCAGTCGATGACGGCCACGGCATTGCCTCGGGACTCGCTGCGTCGGTTGAAGGCGGTGACCGCAGATAGATCCGGTTCCAGATCTGCGGCAAGGAGTGCAGAGAGGCGCCACGAGGGAGAGCCAGGATGGGTCAGATGAGGCTGCGCGGCCGCCTCGAATTCGTCCAGCCGCTGAGCCGGGACCACAAACCGGCCCAGTGCCCAGGAGCTCCGATCGCTGATATAGCGGGCGAAGTTATCCACCGCTTCACGCATCCCCAGCCCTGCGGGAGGAAAGAGTCCCGCGTAGTCGATGCTGTGGCGCAACAATGCGTGAATGACACTCATGCTGATCATTATAGCGAAAGGAAGGCAGCTGGGGCATGACTATCGCAACCGTCAACCCCGCAACCGGGCAGACCATTCGTACCTTTGCACCGCTGTCAGAGCCGGAGCTGGACGCGCGTCTGCAGTGTGCGGCGGATGCCTTCCTCCGGTATCGCCGCACCCCGATTGCCGAACGAACCCGCCTGTTGCAGCGTGCTGCCGAGATTCTCGATTCGGACAAGGAGAAGTTCGGCCGGATCATGGTGACGGAGATGGGCAAGACGCTCAAGGCGGCCATCGAGGAAGCAGAGAAGTGCGCCTGGGGCTGCCGTTATTATGCCGAACAGGCAGAGCGCTTTCTGAGCGACGAGGTGGTGCAGACTAGCGCCAGCCGAAGCTTCGTCACCTATCAGCCGATCGGACCGGTCCTGGCCATCATGCCCTGGAACTTTCCGTTCTGGCAGGTATTTCGCTTTGCAGCTCCGGCGCTGGCCGCGGGCAACGTGGGGCTGCTCAAACACGCGTCCAATGTCCCTCAGTGCGCGCTCGCAATTCAGGACGTATTCCGGCGAGCGGGTTTTCCAGAGGGGTGCTTCCAGACGCTCCTGATCGAGACCGATCGGGTTCGGCGAGTCATAGAAGATCCCAGGGTAGCCGCCGCCACCCTCACCGGCAGCACAGGGGCCGGCAGCCACGTTGCCAGCGCCGCCGGAAAACAAATCAAGCGCACCGTCCTGGAGCTGGGCGGGAGCGACCCGTTCATCGTCATGCCCTCGGCCGACCTGGACGCTGCGGCTCGCACCGCCGTCAAGGCGCGCACCATCAATAACGGCCAGTCGTGTATCGCGGCTAAACGGTTCATTGTCGCCGAATCCATTGCAGACGAATTCGAGCGCCGGCTGGTGGCGGGGATGGAGAAGCTGGTGGTGGGCGACCCGATGGATCCCGCAACCGATGTCGGACCCCTGGCGAACGAGGCCCAGGTCAAAACGCTTGCCGACCAGATTTCACGCTCGGTGAGCTTGGGAGCCAAGCTGGTGACCGGAGGGCGCCGGATCGACCGGCCGGGTTTTTACTTCAGTCCCGGGGTTCTCACCGGGATCACCGAGAACTCTCCGGCTTACCGGGAAGAGGTGTTCGGTCCCCTGGCATTGTTGTTCCGGGTCAGGGACATCGACGAGGCTATCCGGTTGGCCAACGATACCGAATTCGGCCTCGGCGCCAGCGCCTGGACCCAGGTTCCGAAGGAGCGCGACCGGTTCGTGGCCGAGTTGGAGGCCGGTCTTGTCTTTATCAATGCCATGGTAGCGTCGGACCCCCGGCTTCCGTTCGGGGGGGTAAAGCAATCCGGCTATGGCCGGGAGCTCAGCCACTACGGAATCCACGAATTCGTCAATATCAAGACCGTTTGGCTGCAGGATATCGCCCAGGGGGCTCCTTCCGGCCGCCTGACCCATTCGGAGTAGGCCTGTGGGCTGCCTCACTGACGTTAGCCCGAGCGGGCCGTTACACTTCTCCTATCCCTCAGGAAGCAATCTGGCAGCCCACCCACTGGGAAATGGACCGATGTATATCGACCCCACAACTGGAAGCCTTGTGCTCCAGTTCATTGCCGCCGGCGTCCTTTCTGTTCTCGCTATGGTCGCCCGGGTGCGCGAGGCAGTAAAGTCCTTCTTTAGAATGCTGGTTCCTCGCCGCCGTCGATGAGCTGGCAAGCCGTAGAGGGGTCGTTTCGGGATCCCAGCGGCTTCGTCTACACTCGAGACGGCACTCTCTTCCGCCAAGTCAATAACGGCTTCCGCCAGACCTTCGAGGCATTCGTCGCCTCGGGGCTGTGCGACGAGCTGGTGCGTGACGGATTGCTGGTGCCTCACGAACTAGTGGGTCTCGAGTATTCCGCGACTCCCGACGCCTATGCGGTGCTCCGGCCGGAGCGCCTTCCCTTCATCTCCTACCCCTACGAGTGGTCCTTCGGACAGCTGCAGGACGCGGCTGCGCTGACGCTCCAGATTCAGGAGAGAGCCCTAGGCAAAGGGTTCACCCTGCGGGATAGCAGCGCGTACAACATTCAGTTTCAGGGCAGCCGCCCCATCTTCATCGACACTCTCTCCTTCGAGCCTTGGGAGGAGGGAAAGCCGTGGGCGGCGTACAGGCAGTTTTGCGAGCATTTCTTGCTCCCGCTTACGCTGATGAGCGCGACTGACATACGCTGTGAAACGTTGTTGCGCTCCTATATAGACGGCATCCCTCTGGATTTGGGCAGCCGGCTTCTACCCCATCGGAGCTGGACGTCTCTGAGTGCGGTGCTGCACATTCACCTCCACGCGTGGGCCCAGGGACGGTACGCCGGTTCGGCCGTGACCTCGGCAGCCAAGGGCAAGAGCATGAGCCAACGCTCCCTGCTCACCCTGATCAAAAATCTGAGCACTGCCACCCAGCGTCTGTCCTGGCGACCCTCCGGCACCGAATGGGCCGAGTATACCTCGGATAACAATTACAGCGATGCGGCCAGCCGATCGAAACGCGAGATGGTCGTGGCGCATCTCGCGGCGGTAAAGCCGAAGACCGTCTGGGACCTGGGAGCCAACACAGGGGAGTACAGCCGGGCCGCCCGCGAGTCGGCCGGCTACGTGGTGTCTTTCGATGTCGACCCGGCGGCGGTCGAACGCAACTATCGGCGGGTTCGATCGGAAAAGGAGTCGGGCATTCTGCCGCTGCTGCTCGATTTGACCAATCCGTCGCCCGCCCAGGGCTGGGCCGGCCGGGAAAGGTTGTCGCTCGAAGAACGGGGTCCAGCCGATGCGGTACTTGCACTTGCGCTGGTGCATCACCTGGCGATCGGCAACAACCTGCCGCTCGAGCGTATCGCCTCCTATTTCCGCCGGCTAGGACGCCACCTGGTCATCGAGTTCGTACCCAAAAGCGATTCTCAGGTTTCCCGCCTGTTGCTCAGCCGGCCGGACATCTTTCCTGGTTACACCAAAGAGGGATTCGAAGAGGCCTTCCAGCGACATTACCACATCCAAGCGGTGGCCCGAGTGGCTGATTCGGAGCGTTGGTTGTACGCTATGACCGCTCGCGGCCCGGCGGAGTCATGATCGGCCGGCTCAAGCCCTGGTATCCGTTTTTCTTCGCGCTCGTCCCCATTCTCAACATTCTGACCCGGAATCCAGGCGGCTCTCGGCTCGACGACATAGCCGTGGTGGTGGGCTGCACGCTGATCATCACCGGCGCGGTGTACCTGGTGGCCACACTCGCGCTCCGGCGAGCACCACGCCCACTGGTGCCGGTTGCGGTGCTTGCCGTCGTTCTGCTCGTCTATGGGAAAACCGCTCTCGGGGGTGTCAGCCGCCGGGTTGCCGGAGTGCCTCCGTTGGTAATGCTGGCGGTCGTCTGCACGATCCTGCTACTGGGCCTTTTCTGGCTGGCGCGGCGGCCCGGCATCCTCGACCGAGCAAACACGTTTTTTGCCCTGACCGGATTGCTGATGGTGGGCTGGTTGGGATTTCGGCTGGTAACCGACCTGCTCCACGCCCGTTCGGTCGTGCAGCGCAGCGTTCTGGCGCGGCAGCTGGCCCGGCCCATCCCGGTCGGCGGGTCGCCCGCTGCGAAGTCTGCTCAACGGGACGTGTACCTGATTGTCTTGGACGAGTATGCCAACGCCGGCGTCCTCCGCGACGTTCTCCTGTTCGACAACCGCGTATTCGAAGACAGCCTGCGCCACCTGGGCTTTACTATCCCTGCATCGGTTCACAGCAACTATGTCCACACGCTGCTGTCATTGCCTTCGCTGTTGAATTTCAGCCACCTCACCCGGCTCACCGAGGAAGTAGGCCGCCACTCCACCGATGCAACTCTCCCCAATTACTTGCTGGAGAACAATCGGGCGGCGGCTTTCTTCAAGCGGCAAGGATACCGCTTTCTTTTCTTTCCGTCACAGTGGTGGCCTTCAACCGTTCGAAACCGGAATGCAGATTGGCAATTCGACCCCTGGCCTGGATTCGATCCGGCCCGTGCTGCCACCCGATCCGACCTTCGGCGCTCTCTACTCGCAACCACGGCGTTTGCCTTCCTCAAGCGGGATGACCGCTGGGACGCGGACTATATCCGGCGTACTCTGAGCCGGTTGGAGCAGGTACCCACCCAGACCGAGCCAACGTTCACGTTCGCCCATGTGGTGAGCCCGCATTGGCCGTACGTCTTCAGGCCGGACTGCCAGGTATCCCGGCAGACATCGGTGGACGGGCGGGTTGGTCGAAGACAGGCGTATACCGGGCAGCTGCAATGTCTGAATCGGATGGTCCTTCACACGGTCACCGAGATCGTTCACCGCTCGAAGGTACCTCCCATCATCATTCTCCAGGGTGATCATGGCACCAACCTGCTGCGTTATTCCGATGCGAAATCCGCATCCCTGGTGACTCCGGCCCAGGCTCGAGAGCGGTTTGGGGCCTTTGGCGCCTATTACTTACCGGATGGCGGAGGGCGGCTGTTCGCCGATAGCGTTTCCGTGGTAAATGTCCTTCAGCGAATTCTCAGCCATTACTTTGGTGCCTTGGTCCAACCTTCGGCCGACGATTTCTACCTGTCGCTGGAACGAACGCCCTACCAGTTCGTGAAGCTCGATCCGGTATCCCTGAGACCACTCGGTTCGGTGGCATCAGGGAGTAACTGAACGGCCCTGCCGACCCATGCCCTCGGCCTACCACGACACAGCCCCCCGGAGAAGAGGATCCCGCATCACCATGGGAGCGCTGGGGAGGGTTCTGCGACGCTCGGTGGCCGGCTGGTGGAACGACAATGTTCCACGGTTGGGCGCCTCTCTGGCGTATTACACTCTCTTTGCTCTCGCGCCGATTCTGATAGTTGCCATTTCCATCGGTGGCCTTGTCTTCGGCCCCGAAGCGGTGCGGGGCGAAATCGTGGGCCAGATTCAAGGCCTGATCGGTCGGGACGGAGCCGAGGCAATCCAATCCATGCTGGAAGGTGCCTCCCGGCCGGGTTCCAGCATCGCGGCCACCGTAGTCGGCATCATCACTTTCTTTCTTGGTGCCACCGGCGCTTTCCTCGAATTGCAGACAGCCCTGAATGCCATCTGGCATGTCGAGCCCAAGTCCGATGGCGGCTACTGGCGTGCGCTGGTGATGCAGAGAGTGATCTCGTTTGGGCTGGTGGTGGCAATGGGGTTCCTCCTCCTCACTTCACTGCTGGTTAGCGCAGCCTTGGCCGCGATCTATCGCTACATGGGCACCGCGTTTCCCGGCGTCATGGTGCTCTGGGAGGCGCTCAACGTGATTGTGTCCCTCGCCGTGATCACGCTGCTGTTCGCCTTGATCTACAAGGTGCTGCCGGACGTCAAACTGTCTTGGAGAGACGTGTGGGTGGGAGCTTTGGTGACGGCTGGGCTCTTCAGTATCGGAAGGCTAATCATCGGCCTCTACCTCGGCACCGCCGGCATCGCCTCCACCTACGGTGCCGCAGGCTCCGTCGTCGTCATTCTGGTCTGGGTGTACTACTCGGCCCAGATCATCCTGCTGGGCGCGGAGTTTACCCGGGCTTACGTCGATGAATTCGGCCGTCGCCCGCCGGCCGAGGAGTATGCCGAGAAGAAGACGACCAATCCGGGAAAGGTCTGAGTGGCCCGGCTGTCCTCTACCTACCTGTGCGTCCTTCCCATAAACTTTTCGCCCTCTGGCGGGGCATAGGACCGCAGCCGGTCGAGGAGCACGACAGGGTCGGACTCGACGATGATCGCCTGCCGGTGGGCTTCGGTGAGAAATCCTTCCCGCACCGCGTGGTCCAGAAATCCGGTCAGTCCATCGAAGTATCGCTCGACGTTGAGGATGCCGGCTGGCTTCGAGTGAATCCCCAGCTGGCCCCAGGTCAGAACCTCGAAAAATCCCTCCAGCGTCCCTATCCCGCCGGGGAAGGCTATGAAACCGTCGGACATGTCGGCCATCTGAGACTTTCGTTGGTGCATCGATGCTACCACGATCAGGTTTCGGATGCCGGTATGCGCTGCCTCCTTCTCCATCAGCTGCTGGGGAATGATTCCGGTGACGTGACCCCCGTGCTCCTGCACCGAGTCGGCCAACTCTCCCATCACTCCGACGCTCGCCCCGCCATACACCAGCTCGATCCCCTGCTCGGCTAGAACCCGGCCCAGCTCGCG
>DASUVR010000182.1:0-3201 GCA_036378855.1 Gemmatimonadales bacterium
GGTCGGCCTCAGCCAGCACCTGCTTTACTTCCTGTAGACGGGAGCCGCAGGCTACACAGCTGCCCAGGTGCTTCTGGATCTCGCTGACTTCCGCCAGATCCAGCTCACCGTCGAGGAGAGCGTGCAGCGTGCCTTCATCAAGATGCGACATTCTTGCCCCGTCCTTCCGCTCTATATGCTTCTACCAGCCGGCGCCGGGCGCGGGCCAGCGTGGTTCCAACAGCGCCTTTGGAGAGTCCCAAGGTGGCAGCAATCTCTCCGTAATTGAACCCCTCTGCCTTGAGCAGCAACGCCTCACGATCCCGTTCAGTCAGGGTGGCCAAAGCGGCCCGAACCCCGGCGCTCCGCTCGTTCCGGTCGAAGTCCTCCTCCGGTCCCTGAGCCGGGGTGGCGTCGGCCCGAAGCAGCTCGAGCCGCCGACCCTGGCGCACGTTTCTCCGGCCATCTTCTCGGACCAGGTTCAGCGCGACCGCGAACAGCCACGGACGAGGGTTGTTGGGCGGTGCCGCCACCGCGCGGGCAAAAGTCTCCTGAGCCAGATCCTCGGCGCGGTCCCGGTCCCCCGTTCGGCGATACAGCATCCGAACGAGCGAACCATAGTATTGCTCGAAGAGCTGGGTGAGATCGGCCGTCATGTACCTCATCAGTAGCCCGACGCATCACTGGTTTCGGGTGCCCCAGCCCATGGCCAAGACGGATTCCCGAAGGTTCAAGATGCTCCAACCCCGGCAACAGTCGTACCACCAATAATATGCCCGTATCGGGGACGGTGGAGCGGTGACGCGGATCTTGCTAGCTGGCCTCGGATCCGGGGTCCAGCTGCCGGATCCGTCTGGTCTAACCACATGCTGGATCGGAAGAAACGACACTCTCCGCGGCTGGCGCCTACCCTGCTGCGCCACAGGACGGGAGATGCGCCTCAGCCGCGAAGTTGCACCAGACCGTCTAATTGACTGGGGTGGTGACCAGAACGCGGCGGAGGATCCCGATGAGGTCCTCCGCGAAGAAGGGCTTTTGCAGAAAGGCGGTAACTCCCGGACCCGCATCGCTGAACTGCGGTCCGACGGACTCCTCGGTGTACCCGCTCATCATGATGACCGGCAGACCAGGCCAGCTTTGCCGTAGCTGTCGTAGCGTTTCCTGGCCGCCCATTCTTGGCATTGAGAGGTCCATCAGTACGGCGGTCATCCCGCTCCCTTTGTTCTCCATGATGTCGAGGGCTTCACGTCCGTCTACCGCGGGAATGGTCTGGAAGCCGAAATCCTGCAGGATGCGCTCGGCCACTTCACGGACTTCCTCCTCGTCTTCAACTACGAGGATCGTTCCCTCACCTCGCCATTCGCTTCGTGCAGCGGAAGGTTTCTCCTGTTTTGTCGCCTTTCCCCTGACCGAGGGAAAGAGGACCTGAAAGCTGGTGCCCCGTTCCGGCTCGGTGCGGATCCGGATGAGTCCGTGGTGGCTCCGGACGATGCCCATCACCGCTGCCAGTCCCAGCCCTCGGCCGGAGAACTTGGTGGAAAAGAAAGGATCGAATATGCGGCGCAGTGTGTCCGGCGTCATGCCGGCGCCGGTATCGTGGACCTCGAGGTAGACCATTTCCTCGCTGGTTTCGGGGGTGCGCTCAGCATCGCCGATGAGAGAGCTGAAGCCGGGTTGGTCGAGCTGGCTTCGGTCCAGCACCCCGGTTCGAAGGGTGATGGTGCCGCCTGCCTCTTGGAGCGCGTCAGAGGCATTGGTGATCAGGTTCATCACAATTTGCCGGATCTGGGTGGCGTCCGCCTTTATCGGAGGAAGATCGGATTCCAGTTCCCAGACCAGGGTGGCCTGCTTACTGATGGCGGTGCGCAGCAGCGTCGCCATCTCTTTCACTTCATTGGAGAGGTCCAGGTTGCGAACGACGAACGCGCCCTTGCCCGAGTACGCGAGCATTTGCCGGGTGAGGTCGGCGGCCCGTAGGGTAGCGCGAACCACCTCTTCCAGGGGCGCCCGCGCCGGCGAGCGGACCGGTAGCCGGCTCAAGGCGATGTCGGCGTTTCCCAGCACGACGTGCAGCAGGTTGTTGAAATCGTGGGCGATCCCACCGGCCAGAACGCCAAGGCTTTCGAGCTTCTGGACGTGGCGCGACCGCGCTTCGCTGGCTTCGGCGGCACGGTGCGCCGCCTGCTCCCTGCGGAGCAGATCTTCGGAGACCTGTTGGGCCGTTCGGAGATCCGCGGTGCGTTCCGCCACCCGACTCTCCAGCTCGGCATTTAGTGTGCGGATTCGACGCGACAGCTGCTCCTGTTCGGTGACATCCCGAATCAGCCAGCGAAAGCCCTGCGCCTCACCCTGCGCGTCTTCCACCAGGGAGTACGTCAGTTCAACGTGAAGCAGGTGGCCCCGCCTGGCTCGAAGCCTGAATGGCATGGTTCTCCCACCATCGGTCTTCCGCTCGTGCAGCAACGCCCTGAAGCGGGGACGATCTTTGGTGTCGATGTACGCGGCCAGGACCTTGCCCGGAAGAAACTGGGAGTCGATGCCCAGCAGCCGGGACGCCGAGAGGTTCCCCTCTTGAATGATGCCGCTGAGACCGGTGACCAGGTACGCGTCTGGCGCCAGCTGGAACAGTTCATGGTAGCGGCGCCGCTCGACCTCGACCTGCAGGTGCGCTGCGGCCAGCTCCTCATTCTGCTGCCGTAGCTCCTCATCCGCCACGCGCAGCTCCTCCAACGCCGCACGTAACTGTTCGACGCCTTCCTCGGCTGAACCAAGGCCCCCCCAGGCCAGTTCGCTGACGCGCCGGTGCAGGGTATCGAGTTTATTACCGAGATCTTCTGGATTCATGGTTAAACGGTCGGACGGCCGCTGAGCTGACGTTCTGCCTCGTAGCGCCTGATCGTGTCCCGCAGTTCCTGCAGGATTGCGGCCTGGTCCGAGGCGGTCTTGAGGGAGAGCTCGGTTGCATAGCGCAGCTCCTCGGCAGCCTCTCGAGCGGCTTCAGCACATCTCCTGGCCTCTTCGGCGGCGCCTCGAAGCCCCTCGTGCATCCGGCGCATCTCCTCCGCGACAGATCGGGCCTCCTCAGCCCAGGTACGACGTTCCTCCCATTGTAGCCTGGACTCTTCCTGGGCACGCCGCGTGCTTTCCGCCATTTCTCGCTGCCGCTCGTTCCACTCGCGGGTCAGCTCTGCCCCGGCGCGAGCCTCCTCGAGGATCTCATGT
>DASUVR010000183.1:0-7965 GCA_036378855.1 Gemmatimonadales bacterium
GGGAAGTGGTACATCATCTCCGCCCTGATCGCGGAGGGCCAGATGATCCTTCCGGTGGTTCTGGTCGTTACCAGCGTCATTTCCGCCGGGTATTACTTGCCGGTGATCATGTCCATGTATATGAAGACGGCTCCGAGCGACGAGCTGCAGCGAGATATGCGGCTCTTCCCCTCGGCCGCCGGAGTCATAGCCCTGTTTCTCGTCGCCGTTCTCGCCTTTGGCGTCTGGCCCAGGGGAGCCCTTGACGCAGCCGTGAAGAGCGCCGGAACGCTGACCCAGACCGGCACACCGGTGGCCCGGCAGTAACATCAACCGAAGCTCTGACCGCATGAATGTTCCTAAATCGATATTCCGGCAATACGATGTTCGCGGCCTCGTGGACCGGGAGCTCACGCCCGACTTTGCCCGGGCCCTGGGCCGGGCCTTCGGCAGCGTAGCTGCCGACCGTTTGGGCCGAGCCCCTGTCATTGCGGTCGGACGCGACAACCGGCCCTCGGGCCCGGCACTGTCAGAGGGAGTACGCCGCGGTATCGCCGAGTCGGGCGGCACCGCCATCGATGCAGGCACTCTGCCCACGCCCGCTCTGTACTTCGCCGTTTCCGCGCTCAAGACCGACGGAGGCCTCCAGGTTACCGGCTCGCACAATCCTCCCGAGTTCAACGGTTTCAAGATGGTTCTGGCGGGTGAAGCCTTTCACGGCGACGACATCCTGGAGCTGTGGGAGATCATCATGGCCGAGCGGTGGCGGTCGGGTAAAGGCAAGGAGACCTCCGACAACTCGGTGCTTCAGCGCTATCGCGAAGGAATCATCAGCCGGCACAAGCTCGAGCGTCCGGTGCGGGTAGTGGTGGACTGCGGCAACGGCGCAGGAAGCCTGGTGGCCGTCTCGACGCTACAGGGGCTCGGCGCCGAGGTGACGCCCTTGTTCTGCGAGTCGGATGGGACCTTCCCCAACCATCATCCGGATCCCACGGTCCCGGAGAATCTGCGCGACCTGCAAGCCGAGGTGCGGCGAGGCGGGGCGGAGCTGGGCATCGCATTCGACGGCGATGCGGACCGGATCGGTGCGGTGGACGAGACCGGCGAGATCATCTACGGCGATCAGCTTCTCGTGATCTTCGGGCGCGATGCTGTGCGGCGGTTCGGCAAGGGCACTCCGGTCATTTTCGATGTGAAATGCTCGGAGGTGCTCCCGGCTGCGCTCACAGCCGCTGGAGCCCAACCTGTGATGTGGAAGACGGGGCACTCGCTCATCAAGGCCAAGATGAAGGAGCTCAAGGCCCCGCTGGCGGGCGAGATGAGCGGCCACATGTTTTTCGGCGGCGACTACCTCGGCTTCGACGATGCCCTGTTCGCGGCCGCGCGGCTGCTGGAGATCGTGAGCCGCCAGCCTTTCGGTCTCGCACCGCTGCTGGCCGATCTGCCGCGCACCTATGCCACTCCGGAAATCCGGGTGGAGTGCCCCGAAGAGGAAAAGTTCGACCTGGTCGAGCGAGCCGCCGTCCACTTTGCCACGCTCTATCCGGTCAACACAATCGATGGAGTTCGAATCACCTTTCCCCAGGGATGGGGTTTGCTCCGAGCCTCCAATACCCAACCGGTGCTGGTGATGCGCTTCGAGGCCACCGACCAGGCCAAGCGAGACGAGTACCGGGCCGAAGTCGAGGGATGGCTGGAACGGCAGAAGAAAGCGTTGACGGTAAGCAGTGAACGGTAAACGGATGAGAGCCACAGGTCTCGCCCGTTTACGGTTCACTGTCGACCGTTCACGCTGGTAGGTACATTGTCCCGCCGCCGCCGGCGGCTCGCGGCCGCCCTCGGAGCGCTGGTCGCACTGTTGTTTCTGGGCCGCTGGACCGCCACCCTCCTGGCGGATCGCTGGTGGGCGGCGCAGCTCTCGCCCGCCGCCGCGTCGTTCATCCTCGATTGGCACATCCTCCGTTTCACCCTCGACCTATCCGGATGCTTGATGGCGTCCGCCTGGTTCATCGGACATCTGCTGCTGGTCTATCGAGCAGTGGGCACCGTCCAGGTCCGGCGCAACGTGGCGAATCTCGAGTTTCGGGAGGCCCTCACGCCGCGGGCGTTGCTGACGGTAGTAGTTGTCGCGGGCGTGCTGCTCGGCATGGTGGTCGGGGTGGGCGCCTCCCGCTGGTGGCGCGATGTCGCCCTGGCCTGGCAGGGTGTCACCTACGGCATCAATGAGCCGCTCGCCGGCCGGGACCTCGGGGTGTACGTGGCGCAGCTGCCGGTCTGGCGAGCGGCGCACGGCTTTTTTCTCCTTCTCGTCCTGTTGGCCCTGACCGGGGCGGTCGCGCTCTACATGCTGGTCGGCGCCATTCGCTGGATCGAGCGGCGGCCGGCGATCAATCACCACGCGCGGACTCATCTCGGGTGGTTGCTGGCCGCGCTGGCGCTGGCGCTGGCCTGGGGATACCTGCTGGAGCCGTACGAGTTGCTGGCTCGACCGCCGGAACTACTCGATCAGGCAACCTGGCGAGCCACCGCGAACGTCTCGCCGGTTCTAGCCGGTATCGCGCTGGCCGCGGGCGGCATATCCGCCCTTTGGGCAGCGCGACCACGGCATGCTTTGGTGATGTCCGCCTGGATCGTCCTGGTTGGGTCATCCATTGTGACCCACTGGTTGCTGCCTTCCATGCTGACGGGAACCGGGGAGCCCGCGCTGGACAATGTCTCAATGGAGCATCTCTCGCGGGTGGCCTACGGGCTGGAGCCGCTGCGGATCGCCCCTCTGGAGCCCATCGGTGCACCATCTCCACCGGTGGTGCCCTCACTCTGGAGTGCTGCCGCACTGGCCCGGGCAATTCCTGGCGATTCCGGACACCTGATTACGGCAAACCCGGCGTTGCTCACAGCCGGTGGCAGACGCCGGCCGGCATGGGTGATCGTTCGCTCGAGCGCGGGTGGGCGCCTTGCCGTAACTGCCGTAGCAGATCAGCGGGTCAGCCCGGATGGCGAGCCCTTGTACTTGCGGCTGGGAGATACCCTGGCCCGTCCAGTGCCCACCACGCTGTTCGATCTGCCCTCCGATGTGCTTGCTCCGGAGGCGCCGGCCTATCGGGTGGTGGAGGGGGACGGTCCTGGTGTGAGAGTGGGCTCCTGGCCCCGCCGGCTGGCTCTCGCCTGGGCTCTCCAGGCAGGCGATCTCCTGGGCAACTTGCCATCAGGCAGCCGGGTCGATTGGCGGCTCTCACCTGAGGAGCGGCTGAATCGCGTAGCCCCCTTCGCGGATTGGAGCGCGCCGGTCGCTCGCATTCTAGATGGCGAGCTGGTTTGGCTCCTGGATGGCTATGTGACTTCGGGCACGTTCCCACTCACTCCTCGGACCAGTTGGCGCGAGCGGAGAGTTGGATCGGTCAACGCGGCGTTTCTCGCCACAGTCAATGCCGAAAGCGGGGCGGTGCGGATTTACCTTCAACCCCGAACCGACCCCACAGCTGCAGCCTGGAGCCGGGTCTCCCATGGCCTGGTCCAGCCTGCGTCAGCCATCCCGGAATCGGTCCTGGGTAGCGCCGGATATCCTCCGGACTGGTTCAGAATTCAGACGCAGCAGCTGGAGCGGGCGCCCTGGAAGTTGGGCGTCATCAACCCGGTTACCGAGCAGCGGCCGGTCGAGCAGCCGCCTGCTCAGGCCAGTTGGGCGCCGGACACCTCGGGCCCGGTGCTGACGGCCACGCTCGAGGCCGCCGGTGAGCGCCGGCTCAGCGGAGTATTGACCGGATCCCGGGATGCCGGTCGTCTTCGCCTTGCGTTGACCCAGCTGGACTCGGCAAACACTCTCCCGGTGCGCGACATTCTACAGAACCGCTGGGCCCGCTTTCCCTTATACAACGCGCTGAATGACTCGATTCAGGAAGATGGCGGCAAGCTCGAGCGGGGACCGCTGAAGGTGGAGCTCGGGCCCGGAGGGCCGATCGCCTACCAAGGCTATTTTGCGCTGCGTCCGTCGGGAGGAACCATCCTCGCCTGGGTGAGTGTGGCCGCCCCCGATCGGCTGGGAGCGGGAAGGACGTTGAGAGAGGCCTGGAGTAATCTGTTGGGGACAACGGTCCCGGCGCCGCCGGGCTCCGCTCAAACCGGACGGCTGGACGAGGCGCGGCGCTGGATGCTGCATGCGGATTCCGCGCTCCACGCCGGTGACTGGTCGGAGTTCGGTCGAGCATGGAGCAGTCTGCGAAATCTGCTCGGAGTGCCCCTCGACTCGGCGCGCTTCTAAAAAACTTGCTCGCTGCTGGAGCGAGGACTAGCTTGGAGGGCTTTTTTGCCGACAGCGGTGCTGGCATTGGGCGGCAATGCGTTGGCCCGTTCCGACGAACCGCCAACGGTCACCAATCAATTCCGCCATGCCCGTGAGAGTGTGGCTCCCATCGTGGAGCTTGCCCGGCAAGGATGGCAGATCGTCATCGTGCATGGAAACGGGCCGCAGGTGGGAGACGAGTTGGCCCGCAACGAAGCGGCACGAAAGGTAGCGGAGCCGTTGCCGCTGGGCGTGCTGGTGGCGGAAACAGCGGGCTGGATCGGGTACATGCTGCAGCAGTCGCTGCAAAACGCGCTCGCCTCGGCTCGGGTCCAGCGCCAGGTTGTTACTGTGATCACCCAGACACTGGTCGACCGATACGATCCTGCCCTGAACCAGCCCACCAAACCGGTCGGGCACGCGCTGTCTTCGGCGGATGCAACCCGGCTGCGAGAGGCCGGCCGCGCGGTAGGGAAGGATGGAGCGGGAGACTGGCGCCGGATGGCAACGAGCCCGCTGCCGATTGGTGTGGTAGAGTTCCCGATCATACAGCGGTTGCTGAGTGAGGGCGTGGTGGTTATCGCGGCAGGCGGCGGTGGTCCTCCAGTGTACCAGGATCCAATCCTCGGCCTGGAAGGGATAGACGCCGTGGTGGATAAGGATCGAGTGTCGTCGATTCTGGGCACACAGCTCAACGCCGAGGTCTTGATGATCCTGACCAACGTTGATGCCGTGTTCGAGGGCTGGGGAACGCCGGCTGCACGACCCATTCGGCGGATGACGCTTGAGGATGCCGACAACATGGTCGCCGGCGGAACACTCGATGCTGGCGGCATGAAGCCCAAAGTGGAGGCGGCGGCGGCATTCGTTCGCCGAGGCGGGCGCCGTGCGATTATCGCCCGCCTTTCGCAGGGACCGGCGGCACTTCGAGGAGAAACCGGAACTACCATCATGGCGGCATTGTGAATCTGCACGAATATCAGGCGCGCACCCTGCTCAAGGCAGCCGGGATCCCGATGCTGGACGGCGATGTGGCCTCCACCCCAACTGAGGCCGAGACAATTGCCCGCCGGCTGGGCGGCAAGGTCGTCATCAAGGCGCAGGTGCATTCGGGCGGCCGAGGCAAGGCAGGCGGGGTAAAGCTTGCCCGAAATGCGAGCGAGGCTCTCGACCATGCCACCGCAATTCTGGGTATGGAGATCAAGGGTCTCACCGTACATAAGGTTCTGGTGGTACCGGCGGCGGAGATCGCAAGCGAGAGCTACCTGGGACTGATCATGGATCGGGAGAGCCAGCGCCCGGTATTCATGGTGAGCTCGGCCGGCGGGGTGGACATTGAGGAGGTGGCCGCCAAGACGCCGGAAAAAATTGTGCGCCTCCCCGTTGACCCCACCTACGGTCTGCTTCCGCACCAGGCACTCGCGCTCGGCTTTGCGCTGTACCGCGATTTCAACCAGGTCAAGGCGGCTGCCCGGATCATGGAGCAGCTCTACGCGGTCTTCACCGCCAATGGCTGTTCCCTGGCCGAGATCAACCCGTTGGTTACCACACCAGCGGGTCAGGTTCTGGCACTCGACGCCAAAATCGTGATCGACGATAACGAGCTCTTCTGGCGGCCGGATCTCGGCCTGATGCGAGATGACACGGCGGAGGAACCGAGCGAGGCGGCCGCACGCCGGGCCAACCTGTCGTTCATCAAGCTGGAGGGTAACGTCGGGTGTGTGGTGAACGGAGCCGGGCTGGCGATGGCCACCATGGATCTGGTGAAGTACTACGGGGGTGAGCCGGCCAACTTCCTGGACATTGGAGGCAGCTCAAGTCCGGAGAAGGTGATCAACGCGCTCAAGATCATCACCGCAGACCCCAGCGTGAAGGCAATTCTGTTCAACATCTTCGGCGGCATTACCCGGACCGACGATGTTGCCAACGGTATAGTTGCTGCCACCCGTCAGTTCAAGGTGAAGGTGCCCATCGTCATTCGGCTCACCGGAACCAACGAGGCAGAAGCTATCCGGATTCTCGAGGGTGTGGGCATGCCGGCCCTGAGTGACATGGACGAGGCGGTCCAGCGTGTCGTACAGCTTGCCCGGAAGGCCGCATGAGCATCTTCGTCGATCGGAACACTCGGCTGGTAGTGCAGGGGATCACGGGCCGCGAGGGGGCCTTCCATGCCCGGCAGATGCTCGAGTACGGCACCTCCGTGGTCGCGGGAGTGACTCCGGGAAAGGGCGGTCAGAAGTTCGAGAACCTGGTGCCCGTCTTCAATACAGTGGCAGATGCGGTGGCGGAGACGCGGGCCAACTGCGCCATCATCTACGTCCCGCCCATGGCCGCTGCCGGTGCCATCTTCGAGGCGGTCGACGCCGGTATTCCTCTGATCGTGTGCATCACCGAGGGTATCCCGGTCATGCACATGAGCCGGGTCATGCCCTTCGTCAGGAGCCGCGGAGCCCGGTTGATCGGCCCAAACTGTCCCGGGTTGATTACCCCGGGCGAAAGCAAAGTGGGCATCATTCCCGGAAACATCTGCAGTCCCGGCCGGGTTGGACTGGTGTCACGCAGCGGAACTCTCACTTATGAGGTAGTAAACCAGCTGACCAGCAACGGGATTGGCCAGAGCACCTGCGTGGGTATCGGGGGAGACCCGATCATAGGGACCAACTTCATCGACTGTCTCGCCGCCTTCCAGGACGATCCTGCTACCGAGGCCATCGTCATGATCGGCGAAATCGGCGGCACCGACGAACAGCAGGCGGCGGTGTTTGTGAAGGAGCGAGTCACCAAGCCCGTCGTCGGGTTCATCGCAGGGCAGACTGCGCCGAAGGGTCGGCGGATGGGACATGCCGGGGCCATTATCTCCGGATCCTCCGGAACCGCGGAAGAGAAGTTGTCTGCCTTCGAACGGGCGGGAATCGAAATCATGCGCCGGCCGGCCGACGTGGTCGCGCTACTGGAAAAACGGTTGGGCGCCCTGAGCAAGTCATGAAGGAGGAGTCGTGGCAGCAACCCTGACGCTCGGGATCATCAAACCCGACGCGGTCGCCGGAAAGAAAATCGGAGCCATCCTGGCGCATCTTGAGCAAGCCGGGTTCGTTCCCCGCGCCGCTCGCATGGTACGGATGACCCGGGCCGAAGCCGGAGCGTTCTACGCGGTGCACCGCGGCCGGCCGTTCTACAACGAGCTGGTCGAGTTCATGACCAGCGGACCGTGTATGCCAATGGCGCTCGAGCGCGATAACGCTGTGACTCACCTCCGCACCGTCATCGGCGCAACCGATCCGGCTGAAGCGGCACCCGGCACCATCCGCAAGCTGTTCGCGGAATCCAAGGGCAAGAACGCCATCCACGCCTCAGACAGTCCGGAGAACGCGGCCCGGGAAGTGGCGTTCTTTTTCAGCGAAGGAGAGCTGGCCGGACTCTGGGGGTGAAGCGTTGACCCAAGTTGTTGTCGCTGCTACTTTAAGCGGCTATGCTGCGAGTGGACATCCGGGACCTTCAGCGCGGCCCGGTACCGACGGTGGGGGAACTTGCGCCGGACGATCCGGCCTTCGAAGGCCTGGATCTGAACTTGGCCGGACCGGTGGCAGTTACGGGGCAGCTGCAGGCCACCAGCCCCGAAGAATTTCTGTGGCGGGGGAAGATTCAAGGCACCATCCAGGGAGAGTGTCGCCGTTGTCTGGCTGATGTCGAAACTGATATCGACATCG